>NZ_AULI01000015.1 GCF_000425205.1 Pontibacillus halophilus JSM 076056 = DSM 19796
AACTATCACTAATTTTACGTCAGTACCACTCTTTATCGCTTAACTATCACTAATTTTACGTCAGTACCAACCTTTATTACTTGAGTTTGTATAGTCAATATCGCTTCTTTAGATCGAACTATCACTAATCTTACATCAATATCACACTTTTTTGGCTAACTATCACTAATTTTACGCCAGTATAACCCTCTGCCACCCAAGTATCACTAATTCTACGCTTTGAACGGTTTGCGGTGAGACAACGCTATTTTCTTAGGTTTCCCCCCTTATTTAAGATGAATTATCACTAATTTTACGTTCGCATCTGGAAATATTGGTCAACTATCACTGATTATACGGGTTATCAACATAAGACTGCGCTTAACTATCACTAATTTTACGTCAGTAATCACCCAATTTTATTTCTATCACTACTTTGTTATAATGGTGATAATAGATTGGTGGTGTAGACTTTGTTAAACAAACCTAAAGTTACAAATAAGGTCACGAAATCTAATGAATTAATTGAATCTACATATAAATTAACCTTACAAGAACATCGCATCATCTCTTCACTAATAAGCTTGGTGCAACCTTCAGATCAGCACTTCCAACTGTATAGGTTTAAAGTTAAAGATTTTGCTGAAATGATAGGTGTAAAAGGCGATATGTACACCTATATAAAGAAGATTGTTACTGATTTACAAGAGAAAACCGTCTCTATTCCCACCGAAAAGTCAACGTTAGTAGTCAATTGGTTAGCGAGTGCGGAATACTTCGACAAAGAGGGCGAGGTTGAGTTAGAAATATCGAATAAGTTGAAACCTTACCTCCTAGAGTTGAAGGAGCGTTTTACTACTTATCATCTCCAACATATTCTGCATTTAAGTTCTGCTCACTCAGTACGTATTTACGAGCTATTAAAGCAATATCAATACATACGTACCAAGCAAAGAGAAATTAGTTTACAGACCTTGAGGGAATGGTTGGGTTTTGTTGATGAGAATGCAGGCAAGTATAAACAGTATGGCCACTTTAAGAATAAGATCCTCAAAGTAGCACAAAAGGAACTTAGTGAACACACGGATATTTCCTTTGAATTTGAAGAGATAAAAGAAGGTAGAAAGGTAGTAGGGATTCGGTTCTTTATAAAAAGCAACAAATCATCACAGAAAGATGACAACATAGAGTCACAAGAACTAATACCAAAACAAGGTGTCCCTCAGAATATACATACAACAGATGATACCTTCTTCAACCATATTAATTCGATTACTTCAAAGAGAGGGTACAGCTTTGACCGACAAGCTTTCAATCGTTGTATAGAAATGGCAACACAAATATATGCAGACCAGGCATATAAAGAGCTCGAGAAGGCTGTGGTTTATGTCAATGCCAACAATAAGACCGAAAATCCAGTTGGTCTAGTCATACATCTCTTACAAACCAAATACGAATTAGCGTTTAAAGAAGGAGTGGTTGAAAGTATGCCTGTTCCTTCCAGTCACTCTCGCAACATAATACCAGGTTGGTACAATCAACAATTGGACTTATTTGGAGATAAGACAGCTGAGTCTCCTAAAGAAGATAAAGATTATCCATCCTCTGAGGAAGCAGCGGAGTTATTGAAAGACCTACAAAACTTATAACATGAGCAGTACTACGTCAGTATACAAAAAGTGCGAGTTATCTAATTTCAGATAGCTCGCACTTTTTATTCTATAGATTTACCAATTGTATGGATTGATAAGCAAAGTAAAGCGCTTGGATACTAAATAGCACTCCCCAAAACGGGGCCGGTATTTTAGTATAAGACGCCAGTGAGGATGTATCACCTGCTTCTTTAGGTGTTCGCAAACTCATACGTAGGATACCTAGGGCAGTCGTGATTGACTCCAAGAACAGAAAAGTAACTAACGCTGTTATTACAGTATTGATCCATAAGTGGTCTTGATAGTAAATTAAAGCGGAGAACATGGCGATAAATGATAGCGACCAAAAAGCCCCGTAAATGTTCCTAATCCAAACAAGCAAACTTAACAGCACTATGATCAAGTAGCTAAATAAGAGGATTACGACGTGACCGGATGATACTAGATAGATAGAAATGAAAGCGATGAATGAACTGAATGGATAACCAGCCAATGAAACGATTATCCGAGGGATCCATCCTCTTATGCCACTCATCGTGTGTGAAATTGCTACACCTTCGGAATTAGAATACAATTCAATCCGGCTTGTCCGATTTCCAAGCAATAGAGCTACCAATGCATGGCCCAGCTCATGGAACAGGGTATTAAAATTAGACAAGTACTGAAGCAACTTTGTTCCAATGGTTATATTCGTGTATCTTTCAATATAATGAACAACTATCTTAGCGATTATTGTTACGACTAAAACGTTTATAAAGGTTATGTTAGACAATTCATCACTTCCTACATGCATTTATGTACCTTTTGTGAGATTATTCATCATCACTTTTTAGCTTCAATCTTTTTTAGGTCTACAATCATATTTATCAATTCTTCACGCTCGATTAGTCGTATCGTGTTGGGGACCGCCAAATTCATGGCAGGCTTTGTATATCTGCTGTTTGTAACGACCCACCCGGCCTTTGCGCTGTAATATGCTTTAGCTGCAGCCAATTCCTGTACAGCTGATATTCCTACAGGTTTTGAATAACGTTTGGCTTGAATAGCTATAATGCCTTCTTCTCCTTTAAGCAATAAATCAGCACCATAATCACCGCTACCTGGTGTTACCTTTACATTATATCCTTGAGCCTTAAATAATTCGGCTAAGTACCTTTCAAACTCGTTCCCATCCATTTTGTCTATATCCCCTATGCCCGATAAACGAAGCTTCTTCTGATACCGCTTTTTCTTTGCTGACAATATGAACATGAAGATTATCCATGCGATAACCAACCCAATTAAAGCCATGGTAATTGAGCCGAAAACCATCGTTAGGGATATGAATACGAACAAAGCGAGAGCGGACCAAGGATCCATGGTGTCTTTTTTAGACTTAGCCATTTGTTTCATCTACCTTTCTTAATCCTGGAATAAGGATAGTTGGTTAAACGTTTCTTCTGTTTTCTCTGTTTCATTGTGAACTCCAGTGGTTGGCGGTGCTTCCTTTGGTGCTTTAACATGCACTTCTTTCTCTTCTGTTAGACAATAACTGAGGTTGTTCTCTTTTAAGACGGTTGTGTAATGTTCAAGAGCCTCCTCAAAAGGCTTCTGCCCCCCTCTACGCAATGCTCGGAGGGTATCTAGTGATATGATAATCTCTCCATCTTTTAATTTGCCTGTATAGGCTAATTGGCCTTTCTCTTTAATGGTTTCCTCAATCACTTCTACTTCACATTCAATGTCTGCAGACTTCTGTTCAAGAATGTAATTATACCAATCTAAAATATAGCTTCTTTTCATCTTGTACTCCATCAGATCCCTCTTTTATCTGTTCATTGACAATACATACAAGTGCTTAAATGAAGCGGTTCTACTTCACTTTCGAGTTATTAAACTCAAGTTTGATTTTGTTTTCTTTCTTATCGTATAACAAGTAAGCATCGAATGGTCGTTTTCCTTTAAAACCTTTAATGAGGTTGGTTTTACCCGCAGAGAGTAACTTCTTGATGTTCGGTTTGGTAATCGTCTTACCACAGAATTTTTTCGGTAAGGAGAAACGACACCCGGAAGAACTATATCCATCGCATCCATAAAACTCTTTGCGCTCGATAACGTTTTCACCGCACAGAGGGCATTTTCCAACAGTAAGAGAGTCTTCTACCTCATTAACGTCAAACGTCCATTGTAATGAGCGTGTCTTAGCGTGATTAACGATGTTTGAAGCGGCTTTCATCGAGGACTCTAAGAATGGCTTCTTGTGCTTTTTACCGCTACCTATCCCCTCTAAGTAACTTTCCCATTTCCCTGTCATAATTGGAGACGTTATTAGATGGTCCCCTATGGCATCGATTAGAGTTAGACCGATACTTGTGACAAATACCTTGTTCTTCTTGACCTCAATATATTGTTTCGTCCTTAACTTTTCTATAATACCAGCTCGAGTAGCTGATGTGCCCAAGGATAAATCCTTGTTAGAGTAGCCTTCCTTGTCTTCTATGTAGCTACCAATATTACTTAGCACATTAATTAAATTCCCCAGGGTGAAGCGTTTTGGAGGTTGCGTCTTCTTTTCTAGTGTTTCCACGTCTTCTACCGTACCAGTTGCCCCTTCCTTAAGCGGAGGAATCTTCTGTTTAATATCGTCATTATCACCATCTGAGTCTTCGTCTTCTAATGAGCTGTATACAACCTTCCATCCTTCGTGAATAACCTCGGTTCCTTTTGTCTTATAGAAGAGCCTGTCAGCCACTGAGGTGATGATTTCAGTATTACTTATTACAGCGTCATCATAATGTGCAGCTATAAAGGAACGAGCGATTATATCGTAAATCCGCTTCTCATTTAACGTAAGGTTTTCTAGGTCTGGAATGGTATCCGTAGGGATAATTGCGTAATGATCATCGACCTTCGAAGCATCAACAAATCGTTTATCACTCGAAATGTCTTGTATAGGACTAGGAAGAAAACCTCCATATTCGTTTAATGAAGACAATTTATTCAGCACAGAAGGGAACTCACTGGCTTCTTCTGATGTAACATGCTTGCTGTTGCTTCGGGGATAGGAGATAAAGGATTTTAAATAAAGAGACTCAGCTATATCCAAAGCTTCATTTGGCGAGAACTGATACTTTCTATTAGCAATTGTGAGTAAGCTATCTAAATTCAAAAGATAAGGCGGTCTGACGTTTTTCGATTCTTGTTTAACTGATTTGACTGTAGAAGGCTTTCCTTTGGAGAAAGACGCCACCTTATCAGCATCCTCTCTTTTATCTAAGCGGTCCGCTTTAGAGTTAAAGCATTTCCCTTTGTACACCTGGCCATCGGAATTAAACGTAGCCCACACTTCATAATAAGGTGTGCTTTTGAAGTCCTTAATTGCAAGCTCCCTTTCTACTAAAACCTTGAGTAAGGGGGTTTGCACCCGACCAATGGAAAACACGTTCCTTTTAAAACCATGCTTCTGGAGAAGCGTTGTAAAAGCTCTCGAACCATTTAATCCGATTAGCCAGTCGGAAACTGACCGAGCGTGCGCTTCATGATAATAATTAATACTGAAAGCATCTTCTTTTAAGTCCATGAACCCTTTGCTAACTGCTGATTTCGTGAGAGAAGTTATCCATAGTCTCTTCAAAGGCTTTTTGTTACCAGCCATGAGAACTACGTTCCTTACCAAGTACTCCCCTTCGCGTCCAGCATCTGCGGCCAAGATAATCTCTGAAACACTGTCATCATGGACAAACTTTTTAATCGTATCAAATGCCCGCTTCTTGTGCTTTTCATCACTTAATTTGAATTGAAACTTCTCAGGAAGAATAGGCAAACTATCAAACGTCCACTTTCCCCACTCTTCTTTGTATTCAGCGGGTGATTTCAATTCAAATAGATGACCGATACAGTGTACAAAAATAGCTCCATTCGGAAAAGTGGAGCTAGGTGCTGCTTCTATATATGGACCTTTTCTTTCATGTTTATAAGGTGAAGCTAGTTTAAGCATTTGTTTTTCCTTTTCAGCAATGATTAGAGACTTCCCCAATAGTAATGCCACTTCCTTGTCTTTTATAGATTCATTCCTCATTAGCTAAGCGGATAATAAAGTAACTGCTTTGCTAAATGCACCTGTAATGCCACGTCCTTCTTGATAATCAATGGGCTTACTGTAAACATTACATAGATCCTTCATTGCATACATGGATTCATGACAACATGCACCTTGAAGGATGATTACTACATCCGCTTTTCTTACGTACTTTTTATATAGGGTTCTATTCCCTCCACCTTTTACGTGCCCATCATGGTGTAGTACGTTTACTCCCTCTCTCTTAGCGAGCTTTTCAATAGTTCTTTTATTGTCTCCGCCGATGATTGCAATTGTCTTTTTAGTATTGTTCATTTCTATTCCTCCAATTATGTAATAACTTTAACCAATTGTTTAATTGAGTTGTATTCTAATGCTGTAATTGGAGGATGTCAAACATAATTTAACTTTCGTTCATTCTTTTTCTTAGTACATTAAAGTCTATAATCCCTTGAGTTATGCCTTTTGTTACTGCGGCTGTACGTGTTTGAGCACCTAACTTACTTTTTATACTGTGCACATGGTTTTTTACTGTTAAATGACTTAAATAGAGAGAGTCTCCAATTTCTTGGTCCTTACAGCCATATGCCAACAAATACAGGATTTCTACCTCTCTCACGGACAATAGGTCTGACTGATATAAAGTTTCCTCAGTATGTGTAACTGTTGTTTCGTGTTTGTTCCTCTTAATCTTTAAATATTCTTCCACTAAAGAGTTCGTGGCATCGTGATGAAGGTAAACTCCTCCATCTTCCATTACGGAGATCGCTTCTAGAAATATCGGTATACTCAAGTTACTCGGAAGGAAAGCTTGCACACCGTGCATAAGCAAGTTTGGTATGATATTGAGATTCTCTTCCTTAGATAAAATCATAATTTTAGTACGCAATAGTTTTGAGTGAATTTCTTCAATTAATCGTTGGCTGTTTGGCTGCATATTAGACAGGACCATTAATATTAAGTCTGGATTCTCTTCTGTTATGTCACTCATGAATGTGGGTGTATTTATCTCCGGATATATTGTTATCGTTTTACCCTCTATCTCTAGGATGCGCTTTAATCCTTCTGCCAATATTACATCTTTTTCTAAAATCGCGACGTTGCGGATTGCCATAGGAACCACCTTTTTCCATAAAAAAATCCCCCTACTCGAGTACCATAGAAGGAAGTTCTATGGAACAAAAATAGAGGGACTCTCTTAATCTATTGAATTTTGTTGTTCTTTACTTTTTATATCACCAATTAATTATATTATTTATGTTGCCTGATATCAATATGAAGCGGGAATAAGCGGTGAATACAAGAATTGACTTTTTATTTACTTTCGGTTAAGTTTATTACAAGAATGACACTACAAAAGATGAGGTGAAAACATGTTAAATGATGTACTGCACTTATTTCATGCAAGGCAAATGTATAAACAAGGATATAGAAGTGGATTACCAGGGCTTATAGCTTTGCTGCTTGTAGCTGGTTTCATCTTTTTCTTTGAAGAAGTTGTGTCAGTCTTAAACTTTATTCAAGTCATCCCTTTGTTAGAGCAAATTGGGCTTATAACTAATAGTCCAGATCAAACTTTTGAAAACATCCTTGTTACTTTAATAATTGGGACCATTGTTATGTTTGCGTTAGGTTTACTGGCTATTATACTTATACCTATCATTCCTTTCTTTGGTTATCTGTACTTGGCTGTAATGACTATAATATTATCTCCATTCATCCTCCTACACTTTGTATTAAGCGGGATTAGAGGAACAAAACGTTGGAAAAAGAAAACACTTTGTAAGAAAACAGCTGAAGTAAATAAAGATGTGGTTGTAAAAGAAATGAACCGCATGCCGACTAAAGAGAATTCTCCATTTTACATAGGTGTAACGAAAGATGACCGCGATTTCATTATCGTTCCTCATCTTGCTGAACCAGGAGAAGAAGAGTTCATAAAAGGGCAAAGAGTGGATGTTTATAGATATAGAAATGACTATAAGTATAGATTTGCACCTTTTCAAATGAAAGAACCGTTACAATTATTAGATGTAAATGACTTTGACTATATTATTGAGCCTAAATTTAGTCATTTGATAGAGTATGTAACCGACTATGCCAAATCTAATTCCCTTACTGAATATCGCGATCCCTGGAACAGAAAAAACCCATTACTCATTAGCTTCAAAGAATATGTAGACCAAGAATGGGAGAAGCATACGGACGAATATAATAACAAATTAGAGGAACTATTAGATAAACTACATCAAGCAAACGACCCTAATAGAACGGATTATCCGAAACAAGTGGAACAAATCAAGTTAGAATTGAAAGAACTACAAACTAAATATCAGACTATATAAAGACCTAAGAAGTTAAAGGCGGGATTGAATGACGGGTAAACGTAAGAATAGCCGTTCACCGGATATGCTGTTAAGGATTACTAAACCGCACATCCAACACGTTACTACCGTTAAGGAATGGGATGAATATGCGAGGGCAAACGACTTACCTACTTCACGCATCCTCGGCCATACTTTCGGTAGTTGGAATGAATTTAAGGAAAGCTTAGGTATACCTGCTAAATCCAGAGAAGGAAGTCCAAATAAGGTATATGACCAAAAGAAGTTGATTAACATTATTAAGGAACATAGCGATTTCTTTACCTCTAAGAGTGTCTGGAATGAGTATGCGCGCAAGAACCAACTTCCAGTATATGAAGTGTTCTACTACCACAAGTTTAAGTGGAAAGACATTCAAGAGATCGCTGGCGTTCCTTACAGTGCTTACACAGATGAAGAGTTACTACAATTGGCGAATGAGTACAAGGAATACTTAACTTCAAGGGAAGAGTGGGACGAGTTTGCCAAAGAGAACGGTTATCCAAAGTCGGTAACGTTTCACAGGCGTTTTGGTGGTTGGTTTAAATTTAAGAAGCGCTTATTCGGACGAACCAAGGAGGACCTTCTAAAAATAGCTCGAGAGCATGAACATGCCTTTACTACGAAAAAAGAATGGGATGAGTATTCGCAAGCCCATCATTTGCCTAAATCCCAAGAATATTACCGCACGTTTGGTAACTGGAATAAAGTTAAATCACTAATTCACACTTAAAAGTTGACTTTTCTATAAGTCGAGATTATAAAAGAAGAGAGGATATACCAATTTTTGATATATCCCCTCTTCTTTTAGTTTATCTGATTAGCTATGTCCCAAAGGCTATCGGTTATCATCAAGACTCTTACTTCTTTATCATCTTCTCCACTGTAATTCATGTGTAAGTCAACTCTCCTATGAATACCATCACTGTATAAGAAAGATACTTTAGTTCGATATGAATCTTTCGTATAACCTTCATCAACCAAAGCTATGTCTTCAAGGGAACCATCCCTGGAGATTGCCTGCATAAGTTCTTCTAGTACTTCTATTTTATTCGCATTATCAGACTCTAAAAGGTCGCTAGACAGTTGTCCTGCTTCAAAAACTTTTGAAAAGAGCTCAACGTCTTCCTCAAATAATGAGTTAGCCATCAGTGCCAATACATTTTCAGGTTCTCTTAATTCTTGCGCAACCTGTTTTTGACTAGTAGTTGCTTCATCATGACCAATATCATCTTTATCTATCCAAGATGCAGCTTGTTCTTGAGTGCGGTGCAAATCTTTTACATCATTAACAACTTCTGTCTTTTCTTTTAAGTTTAATGCTTCACCTATTCTATGGTTTTCATAATATACATAGACGCCCATTATAGCTAAAGCTATTAAACTCACAGATATTATAGTTAGAATTGCAACCTTTAACCTCATTAAATCCCCCCTGACATTATCGCTTCGTTTTTAAAGGTTTTATTGTAATTTAGGGAAGTGGTACCCCAGCTAATGCGGGATCTATTGCATTACTTTTACTTGTATTCCATGAACCTACGTGTAGCTCAAAGTGAAGATGAATCCCTTGAGAACGTCCTGTATTCCCCATATGCCCCAGTAACTGTCCTTTACTAACCGTGTTCCCCGTAAAGACATTCCGACCAGTCATATGAGCATACAAAGATTGATAGGTTTTCCCATCAATGTTGTGAGTAATAATTACGGTGTGTCCATAACTTGATGAGAGATAGGAACGTGCTACGATTCCATCCGCTACTGCTACAATTGGAACATTTTTTTGTCCTGCCCCAATGTCAACGCCGTGATGATCAGGACGGCTAGCGCTTCTAAAAGTAGATGTTACATAACCAGTAGTAGGACTAGTGAAAGTCCCTTCGGAAAGTTCGGGCATCTCTCCTGCATTTATGCTATCAGTCATTTCTTCACAGTGCATGATGAGTCCGCCTAATTGATTAGCCATAGCGGTGATACCGGGCACCCAGTTTGCATTCAGCCCCGTAGGATCATTTGTTGCATTTATAGGCGCGTACACTGCTCCGATATCTTCTATTGTAAAGATACCTCTATCGTAATATCTATTTTTTAGGTTCTTCGCCATTGCATCTATACCTTCAGAAAGCGAAGAATATTTATAAAAATCTCCTTTCGACGAATTATAAACTCCCCCAGGATTGTTGTAATTCACAACCTTGTCACTAGTACCTCTGGTGGTTTCAAAAAGAGCTATTGCTGCAAACAAGACAGGGTCTATATTGTATTTCTCAGCAGCATCAATAAGGTCTTGCTCTCTATTAGTAAATACTCCTTCATCGTCAAATTCTGAACTAAAGACAGCCATATCGACTTCTCCGTCCTTTGTACAGACCGCATGAGAAAAGGATCCAGGTGAGTTGGTTCCTAGCCATTCCGTATACCCCATATTCTCTTGTGAGGTGCTCTCGTATAGAGCTTCAATCATTGCCTTATCTTGTTGTTTAAATCCTATGGAATTTAAGTAATCGTCCAATTCCTTAAAGTCAGTTGAAACTTCTGATTCTATAACTTCATGAACATAGTAACGACGTTTATAATATCCACCATGCTCAGTGTTGTCGGTATTCCAGGCTCCCCAGCTAGGTTCAAGAGAATAACTAATGTGTCTATTCCAAGTCTTACCCTCAATCATAAATTCAGTTGGGTCCAGGTCTTCACTGCCGCTATTGGTTTCGCACTCTATGGTATAAGTAGGCTCCTCATCAGGTTCATGTTCCTCTTCGACACGTTCACATGTTTTTTCTTCCCATTCGTACTTATTTGTGTAGCTTTCATACTCTAGGTCAGGTGTAAGTTCTGCAACAACATCTTCTATAACTTGATTAATACTCTTTCCGTTCTCCTGTTGTTCTTCTCGATATATTTGAATTATTGCACTTACCAAGGCTGGAGGCACTCGGTAGTATTCAGCACTTCCGACCCCTTCATCATATGAACTTTCAATTTCTTCAACAATCTTCTCATGTACTGCAACTTGATCCTCATCACCTAATACATCCTCCTCCGTATTATCAAAAAAGCCAAAGGTGAAAACTGAGGTAAGTAAAAGCCAAACAACCACCGCAAGGAGTATACTACCTAAAACGAACGCTATTGTAGGAAGTCCTAAAGTCGAAAGAAAGCTAACCACAGCTTTAAATAGTACGCTTATGGCTCTAGCAGCTGCTTTCGCAACTGCTTTAGCCCCTTTTTTCATTACCTTATTTCTTTTCTTTCTCAATGCTTTCTTTGCTCTATCCTTTGCAACTTGCGAGAGGGTACTTTCCTCTTTTTGAGGAGGGGTATTCATCATCTACACCCCCACATTAGTAAAACGCTCTTCTTCTAATTGCTGACGTCGAATGAACCTTTTGTTAGGGCGTTCTGGTATTAATTCATTAGGGTCATGGTTCGGTGTATACGTAGTTTCAGCTACCTTGCCTTCACCATCATCAAAAACAGTGTTTTGTTCACCTGTAGATAATACAAATTGGTTATTCTTAATCTCCATTCTTGTTGTATTTCTTTGGTTGTTATTAAAGGAGTTATCTCCTTTTCCATATGGGCTTACACGAACTTGTTCACCATTCTTATTTTCCATAACTACATAGCTTCTATCTTTTTCAACAACATACTGATAATTGTCGCTACCGCTGTTATCTTTAATGTCTGACATAGTATATTGGCGATTATCAACTGATGGACTCATAGGGATATGTTCTTGTTGCTGTTTGTACTGTTTTTGCGGAAGTGTTTTATTCCCTACAAGTTTGTTCACGTTCACATTTGGCTGGCTCTCGACTAACACTTTTCCTCCACTCGAATCCGAATTGTAGTATGGAGTGCTTGGAGTTAGTTGATTATCGACAATCTCAATATCTTGATAGACCTTTTCACCTTTCTTAAGGGAGGGATCACCTGCACCTATTTGAGAAACAATCTTCGTTTCACCTTGATTGTTAACCATTTGAACATATGATTTCTCTCTAGTAACAACCGTCTTCAACGCACCATCTGCCATTGATGTTTCCGGTTGTTGAGTTTTAGGGTTGAATGTGGTTTCCGTTTTGACTTGGTTCGCAATCTCTCCAATTTCCAGCGCTTCCTGTTCAGCAGCCTTTTTAAATCTACCCTTTTGTTCACTACGTTGGTAGGACTTTTGATATCCGCTTTGACCGCCAAACGTACCACGAACGTACGCCCTTCTATTTCTCGAATTCGTGTGTCTTTCAATAGCGCTTTCTGGTTCATGATTCTTAAAAGTATTGAATCCTTCTTTGACAGCTGCAACTGTTCCAGAAGAGACTCCTGCTATTTGAGAGGTAATGACTCCACCACCATGTTCTCCTGTTTGATGTGAAGCATGGACAGCATTGGTTTTAAAGGCTTCAGTAGCGCTTTTGGTTGCTGCAACAACCTTACTATCCTCCACAACTCCTTTAGCACCGGAGTGTTCATATAGCCCACTAGCAAACCCTTTTGTAGCACCTTTTGTGACACGAGCTGCCCCCTGTAATTTAACCGCGCCTGTTTGGAGGATTTTGTTCGAGTAATTAGGATTCGACTTGGCTTGTTCAGGCATTACAGCTTTAGCATGACTCAAGTTCTTTTGATATTCCTGACCTTCAATAGCTTCCCAATCTTGATGTGAATTTCCAGCATCTATGAATTCTTGCTTTTGACGGTTTGTCATTTCACTAGCCATGTGGCGAGAAGCGGCTTCAACGTTAACTTTTCCACCTGTTGCAATACCTTTTCCACCCTCAACCCTTTTCGATGAATTATTAACACCTGTTGCAATTTCATCTTGAGAAGTGAGGTAATTGCTATCCTTAAATCGAGCACTTTCAGCTTCTTGCTGAATGTTAGGATCAGAACGGTCTACAGAACGACCATTCTTTTCTAATTGAGCAAAATATGCGTTATCTATCTCTTGGTTCTCTAGGTTTTGGAGTCCTTTTGTAGCGGTATCAACAAACTGTTTTCTATCTATTTGTTGACCTTCTTTAAGCGCTTCTCCACCATTTACTTCTTGTGCAGCGTCTTGAGTAACAGAGAGAATATCATTACGTTTAAATCGTAGCTTATCTTCCCATTGTTGTTGGATTTCGTCGTCCGACATTTGAGGATGATTGTTTTTTAAATCAGATTTGAATTGACTTTCATTCCTATTGGCCCAACTGTCTGTCTGTTCATTTGCTACGTTTTGAACAAGGGAATTGCCATCTGCATAATCTGTGCTACTGTTGAAGCTTTCTAAGTCGGATAGAGCCTGTTTCTTAAACTCTTTTCTCTTATTCCGTTTTTCTGCATTCCAGGCACTTTCAAGTTTGTCTCCGGTAAACCCACGTTCTTTTAGCTCATTGAACTTCTCCATGCCACCATTTTCATCAGCGGCCCACTGGCTTACTTGGTTATCAGCAATTTCATCCGCTAATAATCCGTCATTCATCTCTTTCTTAGCCCCTTCAATCCCGTCTTTAGCACTTCTAGACAGGGTTGAACCGACGCTATAAGCAACTCTTCCGGTGGCTCCACCTACTGCACCGCCAACGGCACTACCTGCTGTTGCTCCTGCAATAGAGCCAGCAGGTCCTAACGCAGAACCAGCAACTGACCCAGCTGCCCCAGCCACTGCTTTTCCGCCTTTAGAAAAAATCTCCCCAGCGCTAAGCATTCGATTGGCTCGAGTGTCTGCAATATCACCTTCACCGCTAGAATTAGCGTTCATACTATTTGCATCTTTAGCTTGATTCTTGGCTTTAGAACCTGCAGATTTCAGTGATTCGTATACACCTTTACCATCCATTGCACCTTTAATTGATCCATAAGCCCCTGATAGTGCGCTCATTCCAAACATTGCACCCGTTTTGCTCATCGTTCCGTGAAGTGAACCACCCATACCTAGTAAACCTTTTATCGATTCACCTGTAGGAATAAAGATAATCATCATAATTAGTTGCTGAAACTCCAAGTTTGACCCCGAATCGGTCATTGAAGATGCGGTGATAATGAAGAAGAGCACTGCATGTACAGATTGTACAAAAGTTGTCCCGATAATTTCCTTAATCCAAGTCGTCACTATCGATTTTGTTTGAGGGAATAACCAAAACGCAATAATAGCAGGTAGTGTAATAGTAAGTATCATTAAAGATAGAGATCTCATGCCGTAATAGACCGTTGCCCATAAAGATAGTCCAATTTCAACAAGTTTTATTAATAACCACCATAAAATATCATCTTCAGGGACTAAGTTTGTGTCACTATCTTCAACGTCCTCTACTGCTTTTCCGAAGAAATCTACAAACGCAGTGTTCGTAGTGAAAACTATATCTAATAACGTACCTAAGTTAACGATAACAAACGCTACTAAAACCCAATCAGTAATTGATTGTATTAAAGATGTTCTATTACCAGGATTTATTCCCGCCTTGGATATCTGAAAGCCCGTATACAATATCCCAAATAAGACAAAGATTGTAGAAATGACGGTAAACATGTTCATACCCGGACCAATTACGTTCTCTAAATCTGATTCCGCAAAGGTACTATAAACAAGGTCTTCTTTATCTCCGAAGATAAGAGAACGAAATCCAAATAGAGCTTCTCCAATCTTTTCAAAAAAGGGTTTAAAGAAGTCAACTAAGATATCTACTAGAATCTCAAATAACGCCGACATAGATTTTCCCCCTTTAACCTTGTCTAGATAACAGTTTCTTACGTTTTTCTCGCTCTTGTAAAACAGCTTCATTACTCTCGATAAAGGTAAGTTCATCTTCACTAGGGTTTGTTCTTAACCATATTCGGTTATCACCATAGCGGAGAATCCCTTCCCCTTTAGCTGGGTTACCAAATAAGATGTCTATTTCACCATCTGTTAAATCGAAATTCTCTTTAATCTTAGCTAGGTCAATGGTGTTTTGTTGCATGAATAAAGTCGTAAATGTGGAAGTCACAATACCGCGAGCCTTCTTATTCTCTAACAATCTAACAAAGTCCTGACTAGCAAAGACCAAACCACAGTTACGTTTTCTTGACCTACGAGCTAGGCGTTCATAGAAGGATACGGTTTGTTCATTATCAACGAATTGCCAGATTTCATCGCTGTAAATAAACTTCTTTTTTGTCGCATTGTCACTGTTTTTAGCGAAGTATTCCCAGCTATAATTTAAGAGCACATGGAATGCAACGGGACGAAGAAAACCCTCTTCCATATCTGAAATATTAAAGTTAACAAGTCTAGAAGATTCTAAGGATTGGTTGACGCCTCTCCCAAGGTTGGTTTGGCCGTCAAAAATCGGTTTGGATCCTGTACGTAGAAATGGACGCATTGCTGCAAGTAGTCGCTGTGATCTCGGTTCTTCACCGTATTGTTTCTCTAATATATTGTAAATTTCCATAAGTTCTGGTTCCGGCTTTCTGACTTGTGATTGAATAAGCTGACCATCTACCTCACGAATACCTTCTTGGAAAAGTGAATCTGGGTGTGTAGTAATTTTGTGAAGCTCATAATATACGTAGCTGATGGCTTTCTCTAAATAGTCACGTTCAAAAACATCAAGCCCTCTATCATCCTTACCTCGAACAATAATATCGAAGAAGTCTAACAGCTCATTGAGCTTTTCTCTTACAGGAACAAAACGAAGATATTGTCGGCCTTCCCGCTCAATTACTTCTCGTTCATCGTCTTCATACAAAAGTTCAAGTTCATCAGAATCTTTATCATCAAGAGGAACATCTGAAAAGTTAATGGAACATGGGTTAATTACAACGTCGGATTCTTCTGAAATGTCGAGGTTAATTCCACCCATCCTTCGCGTCAATTTCCTAAATTCGCCTTCGGGATCTATCACAACTGCCCACACGTTTCCGCCAGCCATTTCCCTTGCAATCTTGAGTTTCATTGCTAGAGATTTACCGCTTCCTGGTATGCCGAATATGCCCATATTGTAATTTTGTGGCTTGTATTCTTCATTACCGAACGAATTGATAAATTCAAGATGACCTTCAATCATATTAATCCCAATGGGTACACCGCCTATGTAACGACCACTTCCGCTCGTAAAGAACCCAAATGTAGATAAAGCTCGACGATCAATATTACGATAAGTATCTTTGAGATAATTTTTACCGATTGGCAATGTGCTTCTAAAAGCGTCTTTGACTCTTGAGAAGGCGGTGGCCAAGGTGAAGAACTTACCGTTGAACTCATCATCAAGAGCTTCACTGTAGCGGTTTAAGGCCTTCTCATCCTCAGCGTAGAGTGTAGCCATGACACTAGTCATAAACATATCATTCTCACTGAATTGAATCTCTTCCATTAGAATTTCAGTATCTTGTATCTTCGTCCGATACTCCTGGATTGAATCAATGTTTCCGCGCTTCTGTTGCCAACTTAAGTTTGATTGCAACATCGTCATTTGCTTTTGTAGTGAACGCATTGCATTGGACTTATTTACTTTATGAATATCGACTAGAACATCTACTTCACCAGAAGAAAACATAGAATTAAGCCAATTAGTTTGAAGCTTTCTTGGATACCCTTCTCTTGGAATATAGAGAGGACGAAAGTGAGTTTTACTTCCTAGCGATTGTTTGATAACCCCTCTATCTTCTTCTTTAATTGAAATGCCTTCAGGGGCAATTAAGTCCCAAAACGTAGGTTGACTATCAAGTTGATAGTCAATAACCTCTTCCTCTTCTTCGTTCTGTTGCTGCTTCTTCTTTGACTTACGTTTATTAACTTGCTGTTTCTTCGTCTTCTTCGTGGGAGCCATTCTCAATCATCTCCTTAACTAACTCGATTTTTCGTTGCTCTTGTACAGCCGTTGGATAAAGGGCAAGCTTTTCTCTTTCAACAATATCTTTGAAACGGTGTTTGACCGCTTTTTTCCGGTTAAACGTGTAGTACAGCAACCCAACTATTCCGTCACTTGTAAGAAGTTCTAAGCCAATCTTTCCTTTGCCGAGACTAGATTTAGCGGTGTTGTAACGCCTGTATAGTTCTTGGAAAGCTTTGTCTAAGATTCTCTCCTCCAACTCTTCGTCGGAATCCGCTTCAATCTCACTAACAGGAACTTGATAATTAAAGATAATGTAGCGTTTTGTTTCGTATCTTGGAGTACGCGCTTGGAATTCTGCTAGATCCTCCATCATGGAGATTCCATATCTATAAGCTGCTTCGGGGATATCGTCTTGGGAATTTAAGTTGTTTTTTATTTCTTCAATTGGTTCAGTTAAATCGATATATCGGTTTTGGAAATATGGCTTTGTAGGATAGTCCAATTTGGACAACCATCGTTCCACTTCGTTATCAATTGATTCTTGCTCATGTTGACTCAACAGATGGTAGTTCACAGGGATAGCTTCTGCGATTAAGACAAATTCGTTATTCACTAAACGAATCATATGGTCTGTAATCCCCTCCATGTCTTCCAGGAAGTGTTGAAACAAGTTTGGTTCCACTTCTTCATAGTCGTCAGGGGAATTCTTTTTCTTTGAACGTTTATGGTTTTTAGAAGGGGGAGCGCCACTTTTGCTTACATCCTTCTTACTTTGGGATTTCTTGTTGGACCATGGGAGGATTGGCTCTTTAGACATATACCGCCAAAACACCCAACCGCCAAGTCCAAACACAATAGAATAAATGAGTAAACCCATCATTATCACTCCATTCGTTAGTTAGGTACTACTTTAGCTTTTCATCCATCCACGTCTTAGAGTATTCTCCTTTGCGCCAAACACCTGTCTGAGACCGTTTATAAAGCTTGAGTAAAAGGTATTTATCGTAATACATGTGGTATTTACGCTTCTTTAACAAGGCAAGTGGGAGGATAATCACTAAGACTGGTACTGCACTTACCACTGAACCTATCAATGCTATGACGATGTTTTGCTTGGCTAAAAAAGAGAAGACTCCAGGAACGTAAGAACCTATAAGAAATAATCCCATTGCTAGGTAAATCAACTGTCTGAAAGATAGAATCCCTAAAATTACTTTTTGTTCACTAGACATATCTTCGGGTACTGTAACTGTTCGCACATGTTCACCAACTTTTAATTTGATTAGTTAGCCCTTGTTTAAAACACAACCCCCCCTCTGCTAAGAGGAGGGGTTCCTTTTAATTAAGTTTATCCTTGTCCAGACATAGCCCAGATCCAAGATGCTATATCGTAACATTTAACTATTATGATTCCCCCACCAAAGGCACATGCGAAACCAATTAGGGCTTGAGTTCGAGCTTGAGGGTTTCCTCCTTGTGCTGCAGAAAGTTTAAATCCGGAGAATACTAGACACGCAATAACCCAAATAGCACCCGCACCGATAATTACGTACACAATGGAGTTCATAGTAGAGAATAACCCTGTTGCGTCAAGCGACCCGTCTGCTTGTACGTTTTGAGCGTCTTGGAAAGCATTAACGTTACTCGCTGCTACTTCAAATGGTGAAGCCATTACTGCAAAAGTTAGAATGAAAGCTGACATGAGCAGCATTCCTAATGCTTTTTTCTTCATACATCGCACCTCCCTTCTGAACACACAAAAAAATCCCCTGGATCAAGACATTACCGGAACCTGACGTACCTACGTCGGTTCTAGTAATCTCTTACATCCAGGGGATTCCTGATATGTTAATATATTGAATTCGGTTTTCAGGAGGTTTTAACCTCTGTAAGTAAATATAATAGAATCTCATGGTAATTGCAACCTAAAATATAACTTGTTTCCATCAAGGAAATTATTCATTGATAGAGGAAGTATTTTCATATATAGTGAGATTATATTTACTTTCTTCGTTTATTTTGTTTGCTACTCCTAGCGAGTAAGCGGGTTATGTCTAACGAATTCTTAAGAAGCTCTATTGGAGTGATTGACTTTCATACTGCACTTGCAGGTGAACCTACCAATCATTACAATAGGGCTTTTTTTTATGCTCTAAGAAAGGTGATGCACTATGTAACAGTACTAATTGTAAAAAGGGATAATCAATCAATTTTTAGGAGGATGCATTATGCAGGAGAAGAAATTTACAATATGGAAAAATGGGAAAGCACTCTATGAAGGAACACCGGTTCAAATTGTAGAGTGGGTTGGAAAAGAATTTAAACACTCTGTCGTCGAAACGGTATTACTACTGGATTATACGATTACTCCATTGGGCAATATTAAAATGTTCTTGTTCGGAGATCACGAAGATATGTACATGTATACCTTTGACCAAGTGGACAGGATGATAAAGTACGGTATCGAGCCATATAAAAATGAGCAAACTCATACCGCCATTACTCGCTTGTTAGAGATATGTATATGCCCTACTCAAAGTGACGTTGGGAATTCATTCACATATCACATATATCAAGCTCAATTAGACTATGAAGATGAACAATCTTACGTGGAATTTTGTTTGAGTACTGTAAGGAAACATTCTTTTATTGAAGATGTTAAAAAGGGCAAAATCAGTATTCATTTGGGCTCTATGACAGAAATATTCCAAACTAATGACCCCAACCTTGCCCACGCACTGGCGACGGAATTATAAAAAATCATACGCAAGAATTGGCGATAGTTAAGGTTTCCCCTTAGTTATCGCTTTTTTGTTAAGGAGAGAAATGTATATGAGTAAACCAGTAATGATTCTAAGAGAAAACGAAAGAGATATATTCTCTTTGATTGGAAGAGCAAGCTCGACATTAAAAGCTGCTGGACTCCACGAAGATTCTTTTGAAATGCGTCAAAGGATATCAGCCGCTTCAAATCATGAACTAGCTCTATCCATCGTAAAACAATATGTAGTTATTCAATATCATAAATTGTTTTATTCTACTCCTAGAAACCAGTAATTACCTAAATGACACAAATAATAATCAATATACGTTGGAGGAATTCACAATGGATAAATTCTTGATCGCAAAAGTAGCAGAATTTGTAGAGGTAAAGTATAAAGGTGAATTAATTAAAAGAACTGAGAGCGTAACACCAATTATTTTAGGTAGTAGCAGGGGCCATACACCTGATGAAGCTGTTAAGAAGTTTAGTGACAAGAGTGAAATTCACGAAGACCTTTTGTCAGCTTATCAGCTTGCTAGTGACGGACCAATGCACTATGCCTATAAGGAAGAAATTAAGTTCTTTTTGCGAAACTATTACTTCAACGAGGAACAACATGACCTCATCTTAGAAAACATTGAAGGAATCGCAGAGACTTTAGTTCATAACGATGAAGATTTTGGTTCCAAAACGTTGTCATATATGAACGAGTTTGTTGAAGAACATTTAATTAACAATTAATTAGCAGGATTACTTATCAATAAGGGAGGGAAGCCCACAGTGTATAAATTAGGGGCTACCTCCCCTTTTTTATACCCATAGGGCGATAATATGAATAAAGCACTAATAGAAGAATGGGAAAAACGATTAGCTGCAGTTAACGTTTTTCAAGAATTCGATGATATAATAGAGAGACTAAAAACGGAATATTTACGAGAAGATTTGAAGCCTTGGCAGATAGGTTTGAGCGGAGGGAAAGATAGCTCTCTTTTACTTACGCTAGTGTGGAAAATGTTGTTGCAACTAACTAAAGAAGAACGTCAAAGGTATGTTCACGTTGTAATGGCTGACACCATGGTGGAAACTCCACTTATGGAAAACTATCAAATTAAAGTTCTCAAACAGGTTGAGAAATCCGCTTATGAACAAGGTTTATCTGATGTATTACGCACACACATGGTGAAGCCCCCAATGAAGTCCAGATTCCATTATAAATTAATCGGCAGAGGGACGCCTGTTCCTAGTTCAACCTCAAATCGTTTTTGTACGTCGCATCTGAAAATAAATCCGATGAGGAAGAAGATGGAGGAACTACTCAAAGAGTCATTAGAGAATCAAGATCCACTTAAACCACAGGACCCATATCTAATGATTAACCTACTTGGGGTAAGAATGGACGAAAGTAAAGCTAGGGCTAATTCCATTAACAACTTTTCTACGGATGATTTATACGCTAAACATGCGACTGACAACAGGATATTAGTTATGCACCCAATAAGAAACGTTACCCTAGACGAATTATGGGCTTACTTAGAAAGCGAAGGTACTTTGCCATACGGAATAACTGTTGCTGAAATGAAAGAGCAGTACGGTACTACAGGTATGGAATGTGGTATTAAAGATGGCTCGGAAGGCGAAGGACAATCATGCGGAAAAGCAGGTTCACGTAGCGGTTGTTGGACGTGCGCAGTGGTGTCGGAAGATGTAATGTTGAATAACCTTATAAGTGAGGGCCGCAGTGAATATAGGTACCTCCTAGAGTGGAAAGAATACATGATTGCGATACGTAATGATGCAAGATTTAGATTACCTACCCAAAGGCAAAAGATGAACCAACATGCAAGGGTAGCGCGAGAATCAACTTTCTCTCTCTTTGATGAAATGGATTTAAAAAATAAGTATGAGCACTTATATGATTCCTTTGGAAGAGCTCAATATACTTGGGTTCCTGGTGCGATGACCATAGAAGCTAGAAAAAGAATGTTAGAATACCTTCTTTGGATAGAAGAAATGACCGGTATGAAGCTTATAGAAGACGATGAATTGCAAGCAATCTATAATACCTGGAAAGAAGATGGCTATGATATAGGTCCAGCTGATATTAAGCCAGTTCGCCATGTTCATAGAGAAAAATTAATCTTGAAAAAGGACGGCAGCATTAATGATTATATGACTACAGTGACCTCTTTCCCTATCTTCTACGTAAATATACAAACTAAGATGAATATTAGCGAAATGGTTACTTATATTCACGATAAATCACGCGAAACAGGTATGCACTATCCCTATTTACAACAAGCATTAGATTATGAAGAACATTCACTGGTATACAACGAATACATCTTTATTGTATGCACCTCACACGCAACTACTCAGGAGGAAGCAGAACAACTAATCTACTCATGGTTAGATTGGACAAACTCCTATCCTTATTCTCTTAATGAACAACCACATGAAGGTTGGTGTGAAGCGGAAGAAGGTATTCATATCCCTACTCAGAAAAGGGATCAGGAAGCATTATCTGATTTTGTGAAGGCATTTCATATGTTGGAGCGAATTGATGAAAAAAAACTCTCAACGATGGAACTATGGGAGTTAGAAGATGTAGCGGAGAATATTAACCTCTTTGACGTCATAAGAAGAAACATAGCTATAAATAACAGCATTAGATTCTCTTCAAAAAATACATTGGTTGAAGAAGAGTCAGAGCGCAATGGTACACAATTAACATTAATACTATAATTCAACCCCCATAACTATTGTGAAGTTATGGGGGTTATTAATATTAAGTGACATTTATTGATTTATTAAGATATCTTTGTCACCTTTATAGAAGTCAAATGTTGCATTGCTCGTAGTATATTCTTCTTCAATGTTCCTGATAAATGGTTTTTTCACCTATACATAATCTGTTTGATAAGGTAGTTTCATACCTCACACCCATGTTGAAATAAATACAAAAACCCGTGGTAACAATTTAATGTCCACGGGTCTTTGTATTAAGCTAATTTTAGGCCTTTAATGAATGAAAGGTACTCCTCTTTCATTCTCTCTTTCTGTTCATAAATCATCACAATACCATCTAGGTAAGTATAGTATAATTGGATGTAATCAACAGATTCATAAACGGCTGCGCCACTTCGGTTAACCCTGTCTAACTTATTTAATGCCAAGTCCAACGCGTTATTTAACGACGGACTGAAGGCTAGTGGTACCATATATGGTTGAAGAAACATCGGCTCTATTTCCTCAAGCCGATAAGCTAAATCCTGGTTCATTTTTTATTATGATCTCCTTTAATAATATTTATCTTCCATCTTTGATAAACACTTTTATAAGTAAACTTATTAAATATTAAAATTTTTAGAAAAGAGATTTTATTTTAGGGTATTTGCCATGCAGGTACAAATCATCTATCCCCTTACCATGACTCTGGTCCCATAAGATAAGGTTTGCACGCATATTCTCCTTCTTTAATTCAGCGATTAGCTGCATTAAATGACCTTTAACGTGAACATTGTCGTTAGCATCCATATCAAAGCAAATATTTACGACCTTTACCCCCATTTCCTTCAAGATGGGAATCGCTAACCTCCAAGCTCCTACTCCTGGTACTGATACTATTGTATCACCAATTCCTTTAAGTTCTTCGTAATTATAGCGTTTAACTAAAAGGTCAGATGTAATATCACCCTTTAAGGGACCTTCGCCAATCCAAGCCACGTCAGTTTTGTATAGAGTTCCTTTTTCCCAATGCTTTAACTTTTCACTAGGGACGGAAATGTGTATAGGTGCTGGACTTCCAGAAGCCGTTCCTTTTGGTTTATTGGCTGAGCTTAACCAAAAATAGCGTGTCCCCTTTTTAATACGTACCCAACCCAAAACTTCACCTTGCTCGTTTTCAATGGTGTGATGTTTTTTGGATACCTCCATGTTCCCTTCAAAAACAACCTTATCCTTGAATGTAACTCTAACTAAGTTAGGCTGTTCTATAATCGTTGCCTTTAAGCCTTCCTTACGTACTTTTATATGCGCTTCATAATACACCTTGTCTATACGGTATTGGAATCCGACGATTTGGTTGTATTGATTTCTGAAAGGTATTAATATACCTTTCGCTCCGGCTAAGCTAAAGAGCTTACCGTATTTACCATCCATTTCATAGAAGCCTGGTATGCCCTCAAAGTCAGTCTTATTTAAGTCCTTTGATATGGCTTTAACAATGTTCCAAGGCTTATCAGGAAAACTTTTATACTGTCTCGTCATAATTTGTTCATCAGATAGTTGACGATCTTCTGAACGTAAGTGATTAAGATGATCTTGCGTCAATGGAGCGTAGTTAAGTAAAGAACGATAGACTGAATCTAACTCATCGTCCCCTCTTTTCTCCGCGCCTGCAGCAACCTTGGCTTTATCTATTTTCTTAGGTTTACCCTTTAAGTAATGAAGCCAACCAGGAACTGCACTGTTCTTGCCAAATGGCCTGTCACTTTCTGTCCGAATACATACAACCTTGTTGCCATCCTTGTGAACCATACATGCCCCGGTGCTATTACATATAGGACAAGCTTCACGATAATACTCATAGAACACAACTTCTTGTGTTTCCTTATCTCTTATACTAGTCGGTCTTAATGTGTGCATTGTAATCCTCCTAAAAAATTAATTGTCTTTATCCTGTCTACACCTTAGACAAATAAAAAAGCGGTCTATTAGGTGTGATTCGTCCACAGATAAGTAAAAATACATACTTATAGTGTTAAAACCACAGTCCAATAGACCGCTTCATATATTTGTAGAAAACCTGCTGGTTCATTACCGCGAGACATAAGATAAAAGTATTAATATACACCTAAATCTTAGCATAAATGGCAGATAAAATCATCTAATTTTCTCGCTGAACACTCTCAATCATTTTCATGTGAAAATGTTTTGATCTTCTCATTGGAAGAAGTCCATTTAAGATTTTATGTTTTATTTTATTGTTATCAATGATCGTGGTCCACGTTTCTTCTCCTAACACTTCTATTGCTAGGTTGTAGAACGAATCGTGGAACTGATTCAGTGCTTTCTTATGGTAGAGTAAGGGCTTGTCTCCAATATTGTTATGGAGCACCTCTTCATGGGATAGATAGTGCATTCCTTTACCGATTAAAGGGAGGTTTAATGAATCTGCCAATACTTCAGGGGTACTATTACTCCCGTATTGGTTAAATAGTAACTTACAGTTAATGTTTTTCTCCTGTATCAGTACTTTATGGATAAAATCCTTGAACTCGAGAGTGTCATATACGCAATCAGAACCAACAATCCATAGCTCGTCTATATGATTCAAAGAATGTAATGTGTACTCGTTCATATCACCAGATTCTAAATCTACAAATAATAAGTCATGTAGCTTTAAAGTGTTCATATAAAACTCTATTTGAGTACTGTCCCATTTCGATATATGGTCCTTCAAACCAAAGGGAAACCATCTAACTCTCTGGTACTCCAAATTCACACTTTCAGGAGGGATAGAGTGATCGATGAGGAAATTACTGAACGGGTTCCATCTTTCTAAACCATTCGTCTTATACCTCGACATAGTTTCCTCAAGCCTTGCTTTACGTGTAATTCCTTCGAGCACCGCAATTGGTATGTGATATCTAGCTAAGAACATTGCGAAGTTTTGAATGAACGTGGAGACACCATTACGAGCTGGAGACCAGACTCCAATACTTTTAGGTTCTGTAAGCTTGGTTTTATAGAAAGGGATTTCTAGGTAATGTTTCAGCTGTTTTGCTCTCTCTAGAAAGCGTTCACGCTCTTCATTCTGTTTGTCCTCTTTGTTCCCTCTGCCCTCTTTATCTTCAATATCATCTTTACCCACTTCTGAGTTAGGAGTCTCAGGCTGAGTCTGCAGTTGGCTGCCCTCTTTAGTTGCTTCCTTCTCCCTCTCTGGGCTTTCGTAAGGAAGCGGTTGTTCATGTGTTTCTGTTATTTCATCTTCCCCTTCAGGTGGTGCTTCATTATCGCCTGGAGGGACATAAGGTAAATCTACATTGAAATCCAATGGAAGTTCCAAATCTTCATTAACGTCGTTCTCTTGACTACTACCAGTTAGCCACTCTTTGAAATGTTGATTAGCAGAGTTGAATACTTTGATTTTCTCATGAGTTTCTGTATTTTCATCGGAGAAGTAGATAAGATGCTCTATAGAAGTAAATTCTTCGACTAGCTCTAAGAGCTTAATATCATTCACTAAACTTTCTTGATCTAAAGCTACTAAAGAGTACTCCGAGGATTGTAAAGTCAAATCTAAGTCGCTGAAATCAGTTACAGAGACGACTTTAACCTCTTCATATACCGCTCTTAAAGCATGTTGTACTTCTCGCGACATATCAGCATTTATTATATTGATAAGCGCATTACTCATTGGTTAGTCAATCCTCCACATATAAAGGATACTTATTCTTTAAGAAGACATGTATTTTCTGTCTTGTCTTATCTGATATTTTTTGTTCGTTGTTTTCGATTAGCCATATTAATCTTTGGGATATTCCTAACGCTTCTGCAAATTGAAATTGATTGAGTTTGCAGCGTCTACGTATTAGCAACAACGCTTCTTGTTCGCTATCCACTTTGATGCTATCTAGCTTCAAGACCATTTCAACTCCTTACGACGAAATATATGATTGAATACAAAAAACGCTCAACAACTGCACCTGTGTCCTACAGATGAGTGTTGAGCGGGGTACGCTTTTCTACGGATATAGATGATTTGGAACCTATTATAGCATAAACGATGGTTTATATGTGTACGATAGGAATAATATTCTTGTTAACGGCCTATAGAAAAGCTATAATAGTTTCATAGATTTCTTTGTTTTTCTTTTTGATTCGCTACTCTTACTATGAGTAAGCTGGAGTTACTAATAATAAAAATTCGCACCTATGTGGTCGATTGGATATTTAGAGATACCTGTCATTCGTATCTTTAATCAATCAGACTACATAGGTTTTTTTATTTTCTCTGGTGTAGCGGAATGAAGGACGAAGGAGTCTTTTTTTATCAATTTTTTAGGAGGATGATTTATGAGTGATTTAAGATGGGACGAAATTATGCGCAAGTTGCAAGAGCCCTTTGAACAAAAGGTTGTGAAGTGGAGGTTGAATCGAGCTGTTAAGACTAATAAGGGTTATAAGGTCATTCTTGTACCTTACCTAGATAAAAGCTCAATTCAAGCGAGACTAGACCAAGTAGTTGGACCAGCTAATTGGAAGAACGAATACCAAGAGTGGAGACAAAACGCTGTATTATGTGGGATTTCTATCCGAGATCCATTCACTAATGAGTGGATAACCAAGTACGATGGTTCGGATGAAACGGAATATCAATCGACCAAAGGAGGTTTTACCGGTGCTCTTAAACGTGCAGCAAACGTTTGGGGAATCGGACGCTACCTCAACGACATTGGTGAAGTATGGATGGACGTCAACGAAAACGGTAAGAATTATTTTAGTACTACTGTTAAAGAAGGCGATAAAAAGGTCCCTATAAAAGGAAAGTATGACACTCCTACTCTGCATGAGCGATTCATGCCCAAAAAAGGGAACCAACATCCCGATAGTCAGAGCAAGGAAGAAAGTCAAAGAGAAGAAATAACCCGAGCCCAGATTTTAAAAGGTGTTAAATCTAAGCTAGGAATTATCGGGATAACTACTCAACCAATATGTCTTCAGGTGTTTAAGCAAGCAAATCCTGACACTGAAATTGAAACTTTAAAAGAAATTGGTGAGAGCGCTACATGGAACGAGCTGAAAAACTTCTATGAAGCTCTCAAACCTGTAGCGGGCATTATTTTTTCTGCTAAGAAGCATAAAGTTAATTTCAAAGAAGTGGTTGATTTCGTTCAATTGATTAAACCAATAGACACCATTGACTCAATGAATGCGTTGTTCTTTAAATTGTCCAATGATGATGTAGTTAGAGTTAGTGATTACATTAAAGATTGTTGGAGAGCTAAAAGAGACAATGGTGAATTTGAAAACCACGCATCATAAACAAATTTAAAACATGGTTAAGTAGCACAAATGACAGTTGTTCATTTGTGCTTTCTTTATTATTAGGAGGAATTAAGATGGAATTTACAATTAATCAGAGTGTATTAGTAGAAGGTTTAAAAGCAGTAAAAGGACTTGTGGCCAAACCTGGAAGTAGCAACCCGTTATTAACCGGTATCCTCATTGAAGCGGATAACAAGGAAATTAAATTGACCGCTGGGAACGGTAATAACTTTATTACTTACGGGATTGATATTAAAGATCATGAAGATTGCTCTATCACCAAACCAGGAGCAGTCGTTTGGCATAAGACGGTTACAGATATAGTGAACAAGTATAAAGACGCTACTCTCTCGTTTAGCAAGAATGAGAAAGACTTCACTACTATTAAATCCGGTGCAGATGAATTTGAAATGGCTGGGTTCAATGCAACAGAGTACCCTACTCTGGCTGACTATGACTCTCAGAATGCATACACCCTACCTGGTGATGTATTTCAAAAGCTAATCAAACGAACTGCCTTTGCTGCTTCTGAATCAGATACGCGCCCTATCTTGAGTGGTGTTCAATTTGAATTCCAAGAAGAAGGCACGTTATGTACTTGCACTGACTCGCATCGAATGGCTCGAGTTAAAGCTTCGACAACCAACTCTAACGAGCAATCCATTGTGGTGAAAGCTGAAAACGTTAAAGAAATGGCCAAAGTATTTGATGTAACGAAAGAAATCGAGTGCTTCTTGGAACAAGATAATTTACTAATAGCCAAATCAGACAATGTGGTGTTCTATGTACGGTTACTTGAAGGGAATTATCCTGATGTTTCAAAGTTAATCCCTCAAGAGTTCCCATCTAGAATCACGTTGAATAGAAATGATCTGCTGCAAGCGGTCGATAAAGTCAATATCTTGTCTAAGACGTCCGGTTCCGCAACGGCTATTAGGTTTGAGCTTGATGAGAAGAGCGCAGATCTCTTTTCTGTAGGCGATGAGGGAACAAACAACGTGGTTTCTCTTTCGGTAGCTCAACAGGATGTAGGCAAAGGGAATGCAAACATTAGAGTGTCTGGATTAGAAGGAGATACTGTAGAGACTTTTGCTTTTAATGGACGCTTTCTACAGGACGCTCTACAAGCTATGGAGAGCACGGAAGTAATGATATGTATTCAGGGTCCGATGAAACCATTTTTAATTATTCCTAAGCACGAGACAGATGAACGAAAAATGGAAGAGATTCAATTAATCTTACCAGTCCGCTTATATTAATCTCGAAGAAAGGTGATTTACCTTTCCATTCTGAGGAGGATGTATATGTCAAAGATATTTTCCCATGACCTTTTCAAACAAGGGTTGAAAAGATATAAAAATGAGCCGCTCCGTTTCACGGACGGCTTCTTTACTTGTGTAGACATCATTAATCATTCGTTATATGTAAATGAAATTGACTTTGATTCATTTACGATGGAGGACTTAGAACTAGCTAATGCACAATTCGAAAGGCTGATACCGTCTGAAGACGAAAGCTATGCTACTGAAAACGCGGGAAACATCTTCTACGAGAGTATCCGGATGTTACATGTGCATGAAGAAATAAGTCTTAACAAACAGAAACAATATCCTGTATTGGATGATTTCATTTGATGACTTTAGGAGCGTTGGAATTGTATCTATATGACCACGAAACAACTGCTTATAAAAGAGTTGGCATAGAAAATCTAAAAATACTGAAGTACTTACACGATGAAGGTATTAGCGTGAAGGCTCCCCACTGGGATTACTTTGTAATGGGATACGATCCTTCCCCAGATATTTTCAAAGAAGCCTTAGAAGCTATGTCGAAAGGTGAAATCGAGGTAATTGATATTTTTGAGAATGGGGAAAACCAGCCTGATATACAAAACATGATCAAAGTCACTAAGAACTTACCTGAAAACGTATTAAAGCTTTCTTCACCTATCGTGTCAGAGGCAATGGAATGGTGTACGAATGACCAGCTAATGTATCTTACATCACTGATAAACAATCGGGGGTTGTATGAAACAGGATGTCTATTTAATCGGGATACGAACACCTTGGATGTAGGCTTTACTTATCCAGAAGTATCGCTCGATATCATTATCGCGTTTCAGACGTTATTAAGAGCTGTCCAAAAATATACGAATGAGCAATTTAAGAGGAAAGGAACGAATACGAATGACCATTCAAATCACAATTAACGACGATTTAAGTCGGTTTTCTGATTATGTAAGTGTAAAAGATATTTCATCGGATGGAAAGGTGGTAAAAGAAGAGTATTTGATGACTGTGGACCAGCTTGTAAGTGTCTTGCAGCGTAGTGAATATTCTCCAGCAAACGAACCTAGTATACCTGTCCAGTCCCCCATTCTCCCTGATAACGGGTTCAAGCATGTGTGGAGAGAACAAGGGCAGACACAAGACGTTTACACCTTCGTACCAGCTCAACAATATGATATTCGGGTTCATGATACGTTCATTGAGAATGTAGGATTTCCAAGTATGATCTTTTGCTATCAATTGGATGACAGTAAGATAACAAACCTTCGTGTAGTAGCGGTTAAGGAAAAAGACATGTCTGAAATCAGCGAGAACACTGAGATATACAGATTCCCTTTTTCTAACGTCCAAAGAAGTGAGGTATGTATGGGAGCGAATCCATTCCCGAAGATAGAAAGTGTAAGGGAATTAAAGACTTTGCACAACTTCTTTATAACAATCCCCTTCACTAACGAGTGGTTTGATGCGAATAGTAACAATTCAGATGTATATGACTTACGCGAGCTGTTCAATTCAGTCCAAGGACAGGCTTTCCCAACAGAATGGTTAAGTAGTGAGGGCATTACTTTCAATCAATTTTTCAGATATTAGAGTGGATCAATCAATTATAAAACGAACTTTTAGGAGGAATTTAGGATGGAACAATTTAATTTATTAGGTGATTTTGGTATGGAAGAAGCAACAGAGGTTAGTACTACAGACAAAGCCAAGAACAATAAGAAATCTTCTACAACAAAGCCTAAGGATGATTCCAAAAGTGTTGGAGATAAATTTGAGGTTAAATTGGATACAATTATCCGTTATGCAGGTGTTTCTCACCCAATTCGAGCCTATTTTGATGAGCTTGAGATTAAAGAGGGTATTGAAAAAGATGGGAAGCGGGTAACTATTGCAGCGGAAGATGTACGCGAGAGAATGGAGAAAGAATTAGTAATATTTGATGATAATACGACCGTCGGCCCTTATATTGAATTGATTAAAGGGTATACAGACGTAGTTTATAACACCGAGCGAAATATAATAATTCCTTTACCCATCAGCAAGAAAAAAGGAGCAAAAGACTTATGTATGGAGACGGCAAATGCTGTCTCTTTTTTACGAAAAAGAATTCCATTTGAACTTTTCTTGGACTTCTTACGTGTAGCATATCATTATTCTAACCATTATGGTACAGAGGTGAAGGGCGATATTTTCTATAATCATGAAAGTGATGAGTATGAGCTCCATATTCCACACCAAGCTGTTAGTTCTGTTTTGGTAACAGACGTACAACATAGTATGGATGTATTCACAGGTCATCATACCCTTTGTATGGAGATTCACTCCCACCATGTACTACCTTGCTACCCTTCTGCGACCGACGACGAAGACGAACAACGCCCCAACATCGTGTATGGCATTGTGGGCAATTTTCGTAACCGGTTTGATTCGGAAGTGTATTTGAGAGTGTATAAAGACAACAGATTCATTAAGATCCCCCTTTCACTAGTCTTTTGTAAACCCACGTCGAAACAAACTGCAAATTATTCAATGCTTATAGGAGCACTGAAACAAGGTTTAGAAGAGGATCTTGCGCAGGTTTCGATAATGAGAGACAAAACGAATGAAGGGGAGTGGTCCTAATGACTATGAAGCCCGTAAAAATAAACATCCTCAAAGATTTCTTTAATGAACGCAGACAGAAGCTATTCCTTCAAATCATCCAATGTGGAGCAGGTGGGAATGGTTCTTATGTAGTTCAGCAGCTGGCTCAAATGCTCAGTATATTTGACGTAGATTGCAGGTATATCATTGCAGATAATGATGTATATGAAGCTAAAAACAAAAGAAATCAATTAATACTAGATAAGGATATTGGCGAAAAGAAAGCCAGAGTCCTCTCAGAGCGTTACAGGGGTGCTTTTCAAGTAGATATAGGGTATTACGACCATGAGTTTGTAGAAAGCGCAGAGACCCTCGAAAAACTATTTAAAGAAACGCCTTATTACTCAAGGGACCTTGATTACGTAATCTTACCGGTTTTATTAGGTTGTGTAGATAATAATTATTCCAGACAAATCTTTCATAAATACTTTGAGGAAGCTGAAAACTTGCTTTACATTGATGTTGGAATAGAAAGTGCTGTAGTACCTCCAGGCAAGTCCGTTTCTAATATGGCAGAATGGACAGAGGAAGAAGTCCATACCTTCAAAAACACTGGATTTACTGGGCAGGTAGTAGCTGGATTGAAGTTGAATGGAGAAACAGTCGTTGAACCGCTAGCAGAGGTATTCCCGGATGTTCTTAAAGATAACGATACCATTGCGCCTTCAGAAGAAGCGTGCAGTACAGTTGTCATATCCAATCCGCAACGTGTGTTAACAAATAGACTTGCAGCTCATTGCATGTGTACGTACCTCAATGAATTCTTTGAGTCGGGTACCTTGAGCAATCATGTTACGTTCTTTCATTCCAAGAAGAATATCGTTCGTACAGAACCAATAAAAATGAACATGTAATAAATAGAAACACAAAAGGGCTATTGGTGACATACCAATAGCCCTTTTTCACTTTTAATCCTTTAATACCGTTCTCAGAAAGATACTTCTTGTTACAATTTATTTAGGTGGTGTGTATATAAGTGACCCCTCTTGTAGCGGAGCTATGCGCACTAAAACATTGTCACTATCCTTAATAGTGAAGCGGTTCTTAATTGAATTAACCAATCTATCACATAGGTTAGATAAAGCCCAATCACCAAATATATTCTCTTCAAGAGTTAGAGTTAGTAAGAATTGATCTTCTTCTGCTGTTAGGCCTTGTTGGTGGTAGCGAGGATAAGATTCAAACATGGACTGGACGGCTTCTTTTGTAAAACGTTGAACGTTTAGTGTGCCTAAATAATCCTTCCTCGGCTCGTGTGTCGCCCACTCATGCAAAGACCATACCTCGGAATTCCCCTCAGAGTATAGGCTTGAAAAGTAATAGTCAGGTAGCACAAAAAAGAAATCATCAGTACGGTGTAATAAACCGCTAATACTGCTCTCTTTCATAGGTGTTTCGCTCAAGCTTCTGGAATCTCGTTCTTTCTTAAAGCGGTGTAAGGCTCCAAGCATCATACAATCCAATCTCACAATATGTAAGATGGAACCTGCTGCTTCATACTGCTCCATAATCATACCCTCGAATGACTCTAACATTTCTCCTGAAGCTAATTCATCAAGAGGTTCACCATCGTTTAGAATGTGGTGTAACTGCTCTTTAATAATCCCCTCTGGTTGTTGTAAAAAGCCATCCATGGCTTCAATGTTATCTAAACTTAAGTATTCATCGACTAAAAAATACCCCTCTAAAAAAAGTTCTTGATAATAACTAAAGAATGCTTCGGTAATCTCTTTACGGTCGGCACCAGGTCTTACAATTTGGAAAAATTTCTCCCGATAGTACTCAAAGTTATTGTTTATTATTAACTTAAACTCATCACTATTGTTTAGCTCTTCTGTCAATTCATTTAAACACTTTTCGTATCTCGCTTGTTGTTCCATATAACCATCTCCCTTATTTTTCAATTTCCTTTTCTATCTGCTTATAGATTTCGTTGTTTGCCATTATATTGTTTAATTCTTCTTCATCTCTCACTTCGTATAAGTCATTGAGTTTATAATCGTCTGAGCTGGACACTTCAATCGCATATACATATTCCTCAAGCTCCTTATCTTTAATAAACCAGTAGTAGGTGTAAATGTGATTGCTGATTTTGTTGTATTGAAGCAGCTTCCAATCATAGATCTCGTATTCATCGCTAGTTAACTCTTGCTGTACATAAGAGAATAAACCCTCATTTTGTTTCCCTAGCTGGTCAGCATAGACCTCCGTACTGTTGTCCATTAAGAAACCCTTGTACTCACTAGGAGTTATTTCATTTTGGAAGAAGTGGGCAGTTACATCAGACACGTAGCCAGCATAAACTTTGGTGTCTTTGTATTTATCTTCATGCTCTTCGGCTATTGACTCGAGTAGTGCAGCATTAGCGTATTCATCTTCATTAACGACTTTCTCTACTGTCTCATTAACTTTGAGGGTATCCTTGGACTTGTCAGCAAACGTTGTACCTGTACAAGCACTTAAAACCACAACTAGAGGGATTACTGCGAAGAGTCTCAACAATTCAACACCCCTCCTTTTCTGTTATTCATAATTTCGGCTTGTTCTTTTCTAGAGAGATAATGTATGAATTTAGCAGTATCCGTTATAGTCCCTTTATTGACCAATTTCAGATATAACTGCTTAAGATCCCTGACCTTTACTGAACCTTGACTAGCTGTTATTGGACCATCTAGATAGAATTCAACACAATAAATCATTGTAGGTATGTATTCAGGACTTACAGTAGTTGCGACTGATAAGCCATCCATCACCCTGGTACCAAATATGTTTAGCCACAAATACACCGCTTGAATGGTTACACAACTGGGTTGTAACCTGGTAGTTAAAAGTTTTCGTCCATGCAAGTAGTAGTTACTTAGAAATGAATCAACATAATTGTTTTTTAAGAAATATAAATGTTCGCGGCCCAAGCGGACCCATCTGTTCAATCCATGGTGCTCTATATAATGTTTTAAGTATCCTCTACTCTCAAGCTTTACAGGTGTAACGTAAGAGTACACTTCCCGCTTATTGTTGAAAGGGTACTCCCCTCCCCCCATGATTGAGGACAACAATAAATCTTTATAATATCGGTTGTTTAATGGACTGAAGCTCTTACCCTCTCGTTTCTCACTCTCACCCAATCAGAAATCATCCTTCCTACAAAAAAAACCGCGAAAGCTTCCAGACTTGTAGATACACTACAGGTCCAGAGACTTTCGCGGATAATTTCCGTTCGATATTTGTTTATTAGTTATTAGCTATTTAATTGTATACCCTTTTGGTTTACGTTTCAATAGCGGTTATGCTCTCTCTAATCCGTTTCAAACTGCCAGTAACACTCTCAGAACTAACTCCCATGATGCTCGCAATCTCTTTAATGGAAACATGTTCTTTGTAGTATAGGTAGTGACAATAAGCCAGTCTAATGTCATTTAGAGAGAAGTATTCTAAATCGTGGTCTTCGGAAATAGCCTTTAGATTTATATAAACGGTGACTTTATCAATTGGTGTTAGCTCATCAGACTTGGAGCTTCTAGAAGTGAAGACGTATTCGCTAGATTCAAAGAGTTTATTGTTATAAAACTCCATAAATACTTCATACTCTTTACCTATTAGATGAATTGTTCTCTGTTTGTGTTGGCCAGTAACAATAGTTGCGGAATGATTATATATTTTCACATCATCCTTAGTGAAATGTAAATCATTTATACGTATGCCTTTAATAGCAAAAATGAATACGCATTTCCTGAGAAGGCTGTAATGGGGGTTGTCGAGTATTGAATCGAAGACTTCTAGTAATCTTTCGTAGTTAAACTCCCGCTTCACAGGTTCGAGAGGTTTATATTTTAACTTAGCTGCTGGATCGACACCAATAATTCCTTCTCTTTCTAGATAGTCAAAGTAACTCTTTAAGATAGCCAATATCTTGTTGATTGTTTTACTTTTCAATCCTTTTTCAGATTTCAAGGCTATATAGTCTTTAATGTCTTTTACTGATATCTCATATAATTCTTTTACTTTTTCATAACGATATTTAGAATCAATGTAGTTTAAGAAGTATTGGATCTGTCTAACGTGCTCATCGATAGTGATTTCACTTCTCTTTTTTTCCTCTCTCAGATATATAGAATATCCGTTGGGCATGAATATCACCTCTTTCACTTAATATTATACATGCCAAATAGTTTAAATATCCAACATATACAGGGCAATAATTTAATTACCTTTAATTCCATAGATAAATCTCAAACCTAAATCAAAACCATAGAGAAATAAATAAAGGTGGCATAGACAATCCTCAACCCCTCGACAACAAAGGTGGCATGAAGATTGGCAAACTTAATAGCTGTGTGTATTTTCCCTTGCTAACTACGTTTGTCAATTATAAGCTACTTTTTTAGCTGTTTAACTATTTTTTTCTCACTATAAATTAACAGTGCAGACGCACTTTTAACCCCCTTTCCATTTGAAAGAACAAAGTTCAAAAGAAAAGAGGGCTAATTTAAATGCTACAGATTCAGTTAGTAAGTGTAATAAAGGGCTTATCTTAAAAAAGAGTATACTTAATAAGCCATCAAGCATTCCTTTTCAAAATGCGATAGCTAAAAGGCTATGACTTAAATAAACCTAGACCTATTCATCCAGCCAATTATAGTAGATAGACTTCACATTAGATTTCTGCTGCGGCTCAATGTGTGTTCTCCAAAATTCTTTATGTAGTCTAGCCTGTTCTTGTAAGCGGACCAAATCGTTATCTATTAAACTTTCTTCACGACATGCCTTATAAACAGGTGAGATTAATTCGTACAATAATTGAAATGAGGGGTCTAGTCCTTTTAATTCAAAGAGACTGCTCATGTGTCCATGTAGCTCCAAAGCAAAGAGTTTCAATGCAGGGGTATAATCTCCTTTAAAGGAATATTGGGTATAGTAACGTGCAAAGGCAGCGTTATATCCGTAACCATTATCTTTCATGCTTTCAAAAAGTGCAGACTTGTCCTGTTGTTTTAAGGAATAGGAAACCTTTTTAACAAATCCTACTAGCATGTCTTTGATAAGAGGCATGATGTAGTAGCGGTGGATATGGTTTTTGAGGTGCTTACCACCATTTTCACTGCTTAATATATTTGGTAGTCGATACCCCTCTTCCTTAAAGAAGCTTTTCAACGCTTTTCGATAAACATCAATCCCCTTCTGCTCAAATAGGTTATACATGGTTTTCTTAACCTGTAGAAGCTCTTTGAACTTAGATGTTGAGAAAAGATTAATGTCGTAGTTGTAAAAATTAGCAATCTGTTGCAAATCACGTATGTACCCAATGTTTTGGTACTGGTTCTTGGCATTGTACTCCTTGGGGATACGGAGGTGTATTTTATGTAGCTTATTCTCGCTAACGACACGCTTCTTTCGCTTATGCTTACCTTTTTCGCAGTATGTATAAAATTTCTCAACTAAATCTTCACTATTTTTAGTAAGTACTTCTCCCTGATCCCCAAGTTTGACTTGAATTTGCCCCTTTTGGACCATTTGAAGGAACCACTTTGAAAAATCGGTGAAATTATAAAAACAATCTATACCCTTCTGATTACTTTTCAGTTTGTTCTGGTATAGGTGTTCAACGTTGATAGTAAACCAATCCCCTATCGAACCAACAGAGGTCAGGTATTTATACATTAATTTCATCTGCTTGGAAGTAGCATTTAAGAAATCGCCCTTATATAAAATGTCGTAATGAGCTAAATATGTACGTTTCTTATCCTGTTCATTGTATGAAGTGTAAAAGTTGGCATACAAACGGTTATCATCAGACCAATATAAGCGGCCATCCTTGAGTAAACCGTTAATACCATTAACAATAGACTTCTTATCCATAACTTGATATTCCCTTAGATGAGTAGGGTCTACGGTTACCTCTCCGGTATAATCACAATGTCTTTCGATTAATGGCATGAGAACCAGTGAAGACCAGTTTAGTTTCTTTATTTCGTCATATTGCATTGATTTGATACTTAACATAGAAAATCACCTCTGATTAGGCACATATTAACAGTGCAAAAATGTGTTTGTGATTCCCTATTCGCCTTGAATTAATTAGTATCTATGAAGTATAATAAGAGACGTAAACTCAATAAAAAAGGCAATAGGAAATCTCCCTACAAAAACTGCAATTTTTGTAAGGTGTTTAAGGATTTCTTAACTTACTAGATGGAATGAGATGATCGCTGCAACGGTCATCTTTTTTTCTGTTCAATTTTAGTGTTAAATAAAAAGCTCCATGTCCGATTAACCAAGTGGTTTAGCATACTAAAATGTACACTTCTCCCTAAAACGACAAGGATATCCCTTGTAAGGTGGTGTTGTCAGACACTTCACATGCTAGTATTCTAACATAGGAGATTCGAAATAGGAATAGTCTCCCTGGGAACATTGACATTATTTGTAGAATCATATATTATAAACCTAATAAAATAATATAAGCCAAAACAGCTCTATGTTCATTACCTAGATGGATCTCTGTAATGACAAGGTTGCTTGTATTGGTGTTGTCAGGATAAAGGTCACTACAACGTTGTAGTGACCTTTATTTGTGTCTAAAAATAAATAAGCGCGCAATACAATTTCTTTTGAAAGAGTTTTGCGCGCTTATTATGTACACCTTAGCCAACAAGGAATATAACAATCCCTAACCCTATCATCGTTAGCGACATTCCTATAACTGCTAGATCTAATTTCTTTTTAGTAGACATATTTAACATAATTATCTCTCCTTAAGGTAACTATGTCTTTTAGAAAATCATCATCAATCATCATCTCGTAATTATTGTAATACTATTAAAACCAAAAGTAAAGAATTGATTATTTATTCTTCAATGCCGAACTCTCTCTTATATTCTTCCTCATAATGTTCTTCCATGTAGGATTCTATAAAATGGTCCCTCTTGCTAATATCTTCTTTTTTAAATAAGACTCCAGTAAAACGTTCACCTTCTGGCTTTTTAAGCCATTCTCCCAGAGCTTTCTTCCGTAGCTTTTGTTCAATTTTCTTTAATGCCAAGGTTTCATTAAGGCGGTTTTGCCTTTCCTCAATTTTATTTGTGGCCTTCTGTTCTTCGCCTGGTAGTAATGTTGTAAGTCTATCAAGCTTCTCGTCTATCAAAGAAGACATGTCTCTATATAAGTTGCCATTCTCTTTTTGCACTGCTGCTATAGTGTTTGCGATGACTTCTTTTTGTAGTTCATTAACATCCACTAACTCGTTGCTTTCTTTATCGTTATCATCGTGTGGAAATGGACGCACATCAAATTTTAGCGGGATCTGTTCAAATAGTGGTTGTAAAGGTAACTTTCTATCCCTCCCCTGTTTAATGTAAACAGCTATCTCCAAATCCCTTTCATCATATAAACGTTTCCCTTGTGACCTTAGTACATAATGAATGCCTTGTTTTTCAAGAGTAACGAACCATCTGTCTACAGAAACGTAATGTATTTCATCACCACACACTTCAGAGACTTTACTGGCAAAGTCTGTTATACGCCAATAAGAACCTTCTGTCTCGTCAAAACCTTCATAAGTCAATGTGCAAGTCCTCCTTCTCCTGAATCTATCTACTTTATTTATAAATGATAGAACAACATTAAGCAATCAATATAAGAATGTGAAATAATTGTTAATTAACGGATTCTTACTGGTCGCGCTGCTAGATTATTGTTAAACACATAAGTCGAAAGTTGACGTTTTCGGATAACTTAGTAATAGGATAACGAATAACAATAAACAAACAAAGTTAATTAACTATTTGTGATATCTTCTTATTAGTATAATGATAGGTTATCTTTGCATTTTTAATAATAGATTATCTGCTATTAATAGAATAACAATTGCGAAGCAATCATATAATATATAACTCATATATAACCCGCATATAACCCATATACAGGTAGTTTGTTGCTAATATATTTATGTTGTGGTAATATAAGGGCAGTTAGTTGGACAGAGGAGGAATTTAGTGTGAAAAAAGAAATTACTTATAAAGTTAGAGCTAGTGAGGATATGGGTAACTCAGAACAGGTGTTGCGTTTAGCTATAGGAGATCATGTAGAGGAAGTGCGACAACCTAATGTGTTTGGCATTGAATTTTCTTTCGATACGGTAGGGGATAAACCAGATGATGTGTTGATTAACAATTTGATGGATGACTTGTTTATTAGTTTAAATTCACCTGCAGTTCGCATGTCTAAGAATTACTACATAGGAAAAGCAGCGTTAGAACATAGCGAAGTGGTTAATAGTATGAGGGCTGGAAAAGTGCTTAAATCTAAATCCGACATTCCTGTTGTAAACACGCTGGGGGTTTTGGCTGCAAAAGGAGTCCAAAGAGCCTTTGATCAAAATAAAGAAATACCGACGACAGTTAATCTTGAAGTAGATTTCGTAACTGCATTGCCCGTTACAGAGTATAAGAAAGATGGGGCAAAAGAGAAATTAAGAGATAAGTTCATGAATGGTCCACACGAAGTAATAGTTTATGTAGGTGTTCATAAAGTTACTGTTAACATCAACTTTGAATATGTGTTTGTAAGTCCGGAAGGTACTGCTGCTATCTTCTCGGTCGCGGGCAACAAAGATAGAACGAAAGATATCGTAGCTCAATTTACGAAAGAGTACGATATAGATACGAATAAAGCTCTTTCTTTAGTTAAAAAGGGTAAGATATTGCATGTTGATATTGGAGAAGGGACAACTGAACTACCAATTACAGAAGGTCATGAATTTGATGACAAGAAAGCTATGGGTATTAACGTTGGTATTGCTATGGCCATTAATCAGGCATTAGGTGAATTCAAGGAACAATCAGGTTTCCCAAATATATCTCGTCAAAAGTATAGTGAGTATTTGAAACATCCTAAAAAGTATCCTGAGTATCATAAAGAAGCTCTAAGTTATATTAGACAGTCCGTTGCAGCTCCAATTCAGTCTGTTTTTGACGCAGTAACAGAGCAATTGGATAGAGTTTATAATGAAGTGGATGTTGTAATGGTGTACGGAGGTGGTTCCGTATTGATGAAGGAGTACCTATACGACATGTTAAAAGAGGAATTGGAAGATCGTAAAAATGGAAGTATTAAACTTCTATGGGTTCCTACAGAATATGCAACTACAATGAATATTGATGGCTTGGACATGTTGTTTAAAAACGGTATCTACGACCAATTGAAGAAGAGACAAATGCAAGGTTCTAAATAATAACAATTTCTAAGAGGGGCCTCTGACCCCTCTTAATTCAATATAAATTGAAAAGTGAAGGGGTGACTCCTATATGGCAAAGAGAAAACCTGAAAAAAAAGCTGGAGATACTCACTTGTTTTATCTTAGTGATAACCCAGTTGTAATCGACTTCATAAATGCACAATCTAATGTTAACGAAGGTATTAGATTAGCAATAGAGATGTTTGTTGAGCAATTTGGAGAAATTGATGTTCAAAGCTCTGTACCTTCAGGAAGAAATCCCGAAAGACCAAGTGATGTAATACCTTTTTTAGAAATGGCTAATAAAGTGAAGTCTGCTAAAGCTACCAAGCCTTACAATGCTCCAAGTGCTAATGTACACCGTGAAGAAGTGATTGATTCAAATGCTAACAAAGTGATAAGCAAGCCGGCTGAAAACAGTGAGGTAACAAACCGGTTAAATTATCAAAAAACCACCTCTAATAATGGTGCTCAACAACACAGTGGTGAAGACGGTGTTGATAAAGTTGAAAGCGGGGAGCAGAGCGGGGGCATGGAAGAACTTCCACAAGAACTACCGAGTGAATCTATTGAAAAGAATGGACCTAACGCTTTGGAAGAAGAGTTAGCAGAGCATCATGAAAATACGGATATAAACAATAATGAGCACCAATTTATTAATGATAAATCAGATGAAGATGGCGAAGAAGATGGTGAAGGTTTACCTAGCTGGATGTTTAGTAGTTAAGACCGGTAGGGGAACTTAATTAATGTTTTTTGAAGTAGAAAAGCCCAGAGCATATTATTTGCTTTGGGCTTTTTGTGTTAAGTTGATATTTGTTATGATACTGCAATGCAAGTCGGATTAAATTAACTATTCAATGAGCGATATTTACTCATGTGTTTTATGGCTCTTTGCTGAACTTGGGTATTTAACTCGGCTTTTATGTCGTATAGCTTTTCGTTTAGTAATTTTAAGTAGGTGGTTTCTTGATTGAAATAAAAAGGAGGTAAGGACATCTTATATTCCTCATCATTATTAATTGTGGATTTGAGTCCAGAGATTATCCAATCTTCCATAGTTACAGGTTCGAATGTTAGAGTAATATGTATACTGATTGACTCTGTTGTTTTAGCAGCATGAGGTGCGCCTTGAGGTAAGTATAGAATATCACCTGTAGATATATCTTTGTGCATCAATGGTTCTGGTAAATTTTCTATATTAACTTCCTGACCCTTATTACCGCGTTTGTAAATATCGTAAACATCCCATAATTTAGTCCCTTCACATTGAATCACTACTTGTTCTGTACGATCTATATGGGGAACAAACCCTCCTTGATTTGGTGGTGTAATCACACCAAACGCAGCACATTTTGTCCCTATCTTATTTCCTATCTTACTGCACAATTCTCCTAACGGAGGCCAGTATTCCTCTAAAGCTGTAAGTAATAAAGATCCTCCATCCTTTAAAGCTTCTGAAGCTTTATTGCCATCTAAAACATTACCAATGGTTTTTTGACCAACGTAAATTGGTCTGGAATAGTGGAGGTGAGGTTGAGGGATTCCGTTTTTTATTACCCTAAAGCATTCTTCGGGAATGCGCGCCTCTACTAATAGCCACTTCAACGCCTCCGTGGAAAAAACGTCTTCAGTCCAATCTAAATCTTCTTCTTTTTTTCGTCGCAAAAAGGGTTTGTTTGACCAATACCCTTCTTTATTAATTTGTTCTAAAGTATTCAAGATATAATCTAAGCTTCCCATTGTATTACCTCTCTTTACAAATCATTAAAATTCAAAAGCGAGCAAAGTAAAAGGCATACGATCCGCGCCGCCACCTATTACATTACTTGAAAGATTAAACTTAAGTTTCCAACCTAAGTTAGATGTAATATCTAATAAATCTTTCTCAGTCCAAATCCGATCAATTGAATAACAAAACTCATGTTGAATACTACTGTTTTCTCCATTTGTAGTTATTAATACTGGTTGAATTAGTGATTCTCTCTTATCATCATAAAGTAAACTCAGCCAAGCCATTATATTCTCATTATCTAGCTTTCTGTTAAATGGGTGACAAAGTGTCTTTCCAACAAAATTCTCTTTAAATATAGGTATGGCTTCATCTGCGAAAACAGGTAATAACAAATAACTACAACCTCTTTTTCCTAATACAAGTTGAGTATTTTTTAAAAATGTTTCTAGTTCTTCTCTTGTGTGAAAACAATTAACCGAGGCTGATGAAGTTACTGCAGCTGAAACTGGTAAATCGGGTGACTTCTTTAGGAATTCTTCTTCGTTTAGCAGGTCGGCCGATACCCATTCTATATGGGGGTACTGCATTTGAGCCCTCTGTATTTGTTCTTTGGAATAATCTATCCCGTATGTATTGTATCCATTCTCATGAAGGTGTTTAGTCAACCTGCCGTCTCCACAACATAAATCAACCACGTTCCCTTGTGGGGAAGTCTGTAAATCAATTTTACCCAATCCGTGAATGACCAGATTTGAATCCCAGTTAACTCCATAATTTAAGTCGGCAATATAATCGCAAAATGCACCACTATAAAGATTTTCTCTAATTATCAACTCTTTCCCTATTTCTTGTGTTAGTCTCTTAAAGGGAAAAAACTGATTGTATTTACTCATGTCGTCTATAATTTGATTTAAATTATTCAATTGAAACACCTCGTTTATCAATGCTTGCTGTAGTAATAAATAATAAAAAAAGAAGGGTAATGTGAAATACCCTTCCTTATTGGAACATTAATCTTCTAAAATATCAGTATCTTGCTTAATTGAGATCACTGGATAAGAAGATTGAGCTCTGACAACTTCATTGGATTCATCTGTCACATGAACGTTGTTCTCTTTGGTAAATTTAACTAATTCCTCGATTTGATTCAATGTATTCACCCCCTTTAAAGAATTAAATGTTCTATGCTTCAGCTCCTAAAAGACTTTTGTTATTTTTAAGTCTTATTAGTGGAAGGGCTGTAATAGATGTACTAGCTATAATTAATCCCGCCCAAAAACCTATAGTCTGTGCAGATACGAAGTTTAATAAAAACCCTGTCAGCATCATTGAAATAGCGATTGTTACGTTCGAAACTGTTTCACTCAAAGCAAATGCCCTTCCATGTACGTATTCGGGAACTACTAGCATAGTAAGAGAGGTAAATGAAGCGTTACCAATACCTGCACCTACGGTAGCTATAAGAATGAAAATTGCTGCCATCCATATGTTTGGAGATTGGCTCACTAAGATGTGTGCTCCGCCTTCAATAACAGTAGACAAAATTACTGCTAAAACAATCCACCGTTTAAATAGGTGGGCTACCATACCGCTAATCAAAAAGCCGATACCTAAACATGCATATAATATCCCAACACCACGGTCTCCCTCTTGAAAAACTTGATACCCGTAAACACTGATAAGTACGTTAATGGCTCCTCCGCCTATAGGCCAAATAAAAGCTTGGATGGCTATAACTTTTATGAGCAATGAATCCTTAAACTCACTCCAGAATGTACCATTATTGGGTGGGTGGTGAGTTATATCGTTTGGCCTATGCAAGGAAACGTTAAATTTAATTCTTAATATTAAAATTCCGGAAATAACGAACGTAAAAGCGTTAAATATAAATGCTACTTGTGTACCCACTAATGCACTCACTAGGCCACCCAAAGACGCCCCTAATGTCATATTGATTCCACCCAAGGCTTGATCAATAGAATTTGCAACTGGAATATTTTCTTTATGTACAATTTTGGGAATCAAAGATTGTCTTGCTGGTAGGGATAGTGCAGAAAAAACCACTAGGAAAATTGATATTAGATAGGCAATCCATATGTCTTCTTTTGTGTTTATCAATAGTAAAGAGAGAGCCAAAATTGCTCGAGAAAAATCAGAAACAATAAGTATGATCTTTTTATTTATCCGATCAGACAAATAACCAGATATTGGTCCCATTATTAAAAATGGTAATGTGCGTGCTGCTAGGGTTATTCCAACGGCTAAGCCTGATTCAGTCAATTGTAGAAGTAAACTTAGTATAGCTACGCTACTAAACCAATCTCCGATGCCACTTATGAAATTTGCTGAAACTAATTTACGGTATGGTTTTTCTTTAATTAATACGCTCCATAATTCCCTCATGAAATTCCTCGCTTATTAAATAGAGTGAAATGTTAAATAATGTATTGTAAGGACCTGGGTGAAAATTTACTAGAAATTCCACTGGCAGTCAACCAGTTTTTTAAATTTTCTGTATATAAAAACAAATTGAAACCAACTTGTTCAATAATTGACTGGAGAGAGGAGGAATCTCAAGCGCGATAGATATTTGATATGAAAAGTAGTTATAGGGGATTTAACAGTTTCCACTGTTGAAAATAGCGATTATTTTAACTCGAATAAATAGAATGGGGGATAATTTATAGTGCAGCCTAGAAGTGCTTAGAAGATAAAAATGTATGAGCACTTTAAAAAAGTTTTACAGGGAGATAGGCTCTTGTTAGAGGATACGCCACTGTCATCATTTGCTTGTTTTCTTTTTCGTTGGAATATTATATTTCGCCCCGCTTTTCATCATCTTTGTAAGTAGCTTCTTCTTGTCTTTTGCTGATAATTTAATAGCCATTTAATTCAACTCCATGAGGTTTTTACTACTAAAATGACCAAGATACGTAGAAAATATACATAGCCATCCTCCCTGCTAAATAGAATAAGTCTAGGACACTAAGACAGTGTCCTAGACTTATTTTTTATTTGAAGGGGTGATGGACAGATGGGAGAGACCTATAAAAAGGTTAGGCAAGTTAGATCGGATAAGAAAAGGGATGTAAAGCCTTTTGTTAGTCAAAAATATTATGAGTTTATTAGCACAATGTCCTATGTCACTCTCAGACCTATAAAAGATATCGCGGAAGAATTAAGTTTGCGGGGATTACGTTCTAAAGTGGTCATAGAACACGTTTCCAAGTCGTTTAAGCGAGATTACTACATGGGGGACACCATTATATATATAGGTGATGAAACTCTAGAAACTTCACGAACTAGGAGGATTGTGGGGAAGAAATCTAGAGTCAGTATGCGCTTTAGCCAAAGAGACTATGAGGACTTATCAAGCTTTGCATATGCCTTGGATATGACAATTGGTTCCGCTGCTTCGCTTCTTTTAGAAGAGACAATTTCAGAGTCTCAAATTGTGCATTCAATTCTAAAAGACTACATTTCGGGGAGTCTAGAACCACAAAGACTAAAGCACCTCTCTCAACTATATAAGGAATTAAGGAAAAGTAATGATTCAGATGAAGTTTTGACCTTTTCGCATTTTGTGTTGGGGTTGTTCGATGAGCTACGAGCAACTCAACATAACTTTATAAATAAAATCAATAGGTGGATTGATGAACACATAGATTGATAGTGCGTAACCCAGTGTCTATAAGAGCGGATGTAACAGCTGAAAGCGCTGGTTATTATAACAATCTGTCCAAAAGGTTATATACCAATTATATATAAGTTATATATAACATCTTTATAGCTTATATAGATGTTGAAATGAGTTTACATTAGCCGTTCTATCATAGGGTTACCTCCTTTAAACAAACATTAATTTGTTTATTGTACTAACATCGCATATGCATCTTTAATGCACTACATTAACAAGCTGCTGACATGGTTATTGTTAAAATGCTCTTTGCATTTACAAACAGTGTTTTAACGTTAATAAGACCATATGCGGAGGGCTAACCCAGCCGTGCCCTCCGGGGTAGGGCCTCCATGTGGAACCGACTAAACCCTTGATACTCTAGTGTTTTCTTTGAAATCTGAATCCCAACTAAAATATATAATTGCACTAATAAAACACTAATAATAAGAGCCGTTTTTGCACTGTTAATTGGGTTGTGTTTTTATTATTATTAGTGTCTTAATGAGTGAGTAGATATGGACAAATCTCTCGATTTATAGTAGTTTTTCTATATTGGAAATCCTCGCAGCTAATACATAAATCCTTATGTTTATTCGTTGTAATATGCAAAGGCATGTTTATTAGGGCGATACTAACTAAATAAGAACATTACCAGAATCCCTGGAGTGATATGAGTTAAGTTAATGGTTACCGTTAACTTTCTTATATGACTTCAGGGATTTTTTTGTTTTAAGGGAGGTCGAACATCTTGATTAATGAAAACCCTTTGTTCGATGTAACGGGGGAGCATGTTTATGAAGGGGGGATCTATCAAAGGAGATTAGTGGTCGATGAAAGGTATATGCAGCTTTTTGCCTTCTTGCAAACTAGCAGGCTTCTTAAAACCAAACAATTGGAGAGTCTTTTCGTGGATTACTTCGGTAACAGTATTAACGACAGGACGATGAGGAAACGGTTAAACAAATTCGTAGAATACGATGTACTAGCTAGTAAACAATTAGACTATGGTGTTGGCGCGCAAAAATACAATGTATACCGCTTAGGAGATAAAGGAGCAGAGCTTCTCCAAGACTACAAGTTGTTAGAAGCGAACATGGATTCCAACCACCTATATTCTCTATTCTCTAAGACCAACTATGACCATTACTTAGCTACACAGGAGATGTTAATCAGAACACTAACGGGGGCTAAGGCTTATCAAGCGCACAATGATGTAGAAGCTGGACAAGTTTTCACCAATCTCCATTCAATAAACCCATCTTCTCACCCTTATCTTGATATGGAGAGTAAGAGTGTTCTGTTAACGCCAGATTGGATTATAAAATCCAATAATAAGCTACTCTCCATTGAATGCGATAGCGGAACAGAGGTGCAAAGACACATTGTAGATAAGTTAGAGAGGTACATGACGTTAGCGCATTATTACAAAGATGAAGAACACCATGTTCTATTCGGAATCATCGACAAAAGCTTTCCGACTCGAATAGCCGCTAACAATAACAGGAGTAGACGTGTCTCTAACATTAAGCAACTAATAATTGAACTCCCGGGCTTTATAAATAGTAACTTGAATTTACAAGTTATCAGCATGGAACGAACAAAACAGGTTGGGCCAAGACCCTTAATGCTCCAACCCTTGACTGAAGACAATAGAAAGATCCGTATGAAAGTGTTCTATCGCTCATTAGCAAGAAAAGCAGATTATCCTTTCTCATTAACCAAACGTTCAAAGGATATAGAGGAAACGGTTCTCACTGCCATTAAGGAGCAAGTCGGAATTAAACCAGACTATATTGTTGAGGAAGAGGGGACCGCTTCAAGTCCATCTCTTTCTGTATTCTTCATGTTAAGGGAAGGGGATGTAAAGAGTTTAGCCAGACTGAAGTCCCTATCTAATGAATCAACCATACGCATACTTAATGCTGCAGGAATTCCGGTGAAAAGAGTATACGGTGTTTACTACGACCACGATGAACTTATCTATGACAATGTTCCGATTAATTGCGATGAGCACGTTTTCTTCTCTAGTATTAAGAGTCTTGCTCATCCAGGTTGTAACACAGGGATATACAAAAGGTTAACAAAGACAAGAGTGCAGGAGGTAGGTTATGAATAAGGAGAAAATCCTACGCAATATGCCTTTAATACTGGTTAGTACGTTATTAGTGATTGGACTAATATTAACTATTAGAGGGATTGTTAAATATGTTCTATTGTTTACTACTCCCATTTCTTCACCACCCATGGAGAATTGGTGGTTAGGGAACCCATTTGAACCTTCAATAATTGAACTAGGGTTAACAACCCTTTTCTTGATTGTAGGTTGGGCGCTGGCGACAAGAGTCATAGCATTCCAAAAGCCGGTGTTCAGATTTGGATTTGGGATTCTAATGGTGATGGGGATATTCTTTCAATACATTTGGACAAGTTCCGCTCCGGTATACACTGAGGTATTCCCATTCTTTCTAAATCAATTAGAGTTGATTGATCCTAGATACACGACGTTTAAAGAGGTCATGGTAGCGGATATTAATGGGTTACTTTATTTGCTTTTATCTCTACCGCTTGTAATAAGTGTGTTGGTCATGTTTTGGCTCGGGAACTTGTATACCCAATACCAGCATGAAACCAATGAATTTGTTCGTACATGGAAGATTAGCTTACCGAAATTCAAAAACTTCTTCGATAGGCAAGAAGTATCTAAGTATCCAGATGTGGAGTTAGGTGCCAATATTAAAACGAAAGAGATGGTTCTTCAAAAAGGAAAAGACCGCACGTTAAACAACGTCATTATTGGTCCTATTGGGTCAGGTAAGACATCCGCTTTAGTATTGCCTATGATTTCAAACGATTTAAAGCACATGGCTAGAATGATTAATGGCTTACCTGAAGCATACGAACAAGAGGACTTCCATTCAGAAGATGTTAAAGGGAATTTTCTAAACGGGATAACGGTGGTAGAGCCTTCTAACGACCTCTGTCAGAAAACCTATAAGCTAGCCTTGGCTCACGACATTCCCGAAGAAGCGATTTATTATATAGACCCGACCAATCCCAATACCAAATCTATAAACCCGCTTCATGGTCCAACAGATAAAGTGGCCGAAACGTTTGTACAGGTTATTGAAGGCATTGGAAAGCAGACGGAATTCTTCTTTGAGCAATCTCAAAGGGTACACCTAAAGCATTATGTGTATTTACTGAAGCTACATGATCCCGAAGCGGTCCCGACTTTCGATGATTTGATTGATATGTACAACAATGCGCAGCTGGTCCATCATATGCATGTGAGATTGAAACAGACGATTCCTGAAAATATTAACTATATTGAGGATAGAGATGAACGAAACCATTGGAAGATAGTGAAGGGGATAGATGAATGGTTTGACGCAAGTCTAGCAATCAAAGAGGAACGCAAAGGTGCAGTTTCCATGAAAGTCCGTATAGAAGATGAGTCCAGCCCTTACAATAATGAGTACGAATACTTCGATACTAAAGAAACGTTTGTCGTTGGTTTGCGGAACATCTTAAATGATATTAGCGCGAACAAACTTGTTAGACGGGTGTTGTTTGGACATAGTGACTTCTCCTTTGATACTCACTTAGAAGTAGGTGGGCTCCTTATTGTAAACACCGCTAAAGGTGAGTTGGGTGGCTTGTCTGATACGATTGGTAGATTCGTAGTGTTAATGATGCAAAATGCCGTATTTAGGAGAGAGCCGAACGTGAGTCCTTTCCACAGCATGATTATAGATGAATTCCCTGACTACATTACAGAACCATTCGCTTCGTTCCCTGCACAATCCCGTAAGTACAAGGCGATTATCACCATTGTCGCTCAAACAGTAGCTCAGTTGTCTCGAGAATACTCCGATGACTTCCTACATACTCTCCTAGCGACCTGTCGGCATAAGTTTTGCTATGGTGATGTGGATGAGAAAACCGCTACGTTGTTCTCTTCCATATTTGGAGAGAAGGACGAATACAAGGAAAGCGGTTCTGAACAATCCGTATCTTCTATGTTGGATGGTTCGACTATGAGGGAAGGTTTTACCACCTCTAAAGAACGCGAAGTCATAATGTCTCCTAGTGACATTATCTTTCAAGATAAGTTTGTGTGTGCTGTGAAATTGGTTGAGGATAACAAACCTATACAGGTACAGCAAATCCAAGCTAATTTTGTACCGCGGGAAGAGTTTACGAAGGCTTCTATCTTAGCAGATCGTGAAAAGGGTATTTTCTGGTTGCAAAAGCGTAAGGAGTGGGCCGACACATTTAATGCTCAAGACAATTATGAACGATTGGATGAAGAAGCCGAGGAGATCCTAACTGAAGATGTACCTCCTGAAGAATTGTATTTGAATGAAACCCCCATAGTGGAAGATTCAAATGAAGAAGAGGTTGTGGAGGTAGAAGAGCCACCGTTATTAGAGTTAAATCGAGGTTCTTCACGTCCTCGAACAGTTATCTCTACGGTAGATGAAGTAACACCCTCTAACACTTCCACAGCAGTTCTAGATCCACCCGCTGAATCTAGTACCGCTTCTCATAGAGAAACGAACGACAGGATAGTCAATGATACAAGGGATGACGATTCACAGGTGCAACACACTCCAAAGTCTAAGCAGCATGTGGATTCTATGATTATCGACGATTTAGATGAAGAGGAAGCGGAGAAAGGAAAAGATTCTGTTAGCCAATCGACTAATAGAGTCCTTTCAGTAGAGGAAGCATTGCTACAAGAGAAGGAGAGTAGTCAAACTAGCTCCACAAGCCCTAAGAGCGGTTCTCATTCTATGATAGACGATGACGAGTTAAGTGCTGATGAACTAAATATGTTCAAGATGTTCCCTGGTGAGACAGAAAAAACTAATCTACCTATCGAAGCAAATAATAGAGAGATTAGTGAGCCTGACCCGCTTTTTGAGCAAGAGATTGAAAGGCACTTAGATAGTTTAAATAGAGAATAAAGTAACCAAAAGCGATTTTCACCTATTTGTACCTCGATGTTCCTTCTTTATATTATGAATAACTATATATAATATCTATATACATGAGGCGTTACGCATATAAAGTTTCTTCAAAATAAAGAGGAACCGAGGTACATACCTCAATATCAAGATGTTTTACGAAAGAAGACGTGACTCCTCACACCCAAGTGTCTCTTTTCCTGTGACTTGATCTCCCACTTTCTTATTTCAGCAAGAATAGTTGAAATCATAGTCGGACCTCCTATTCTATATAAAAAGCGGTGCTCGTGCGCTAACACGATCACCTTAGTAATCCAACCACAGAATGCTGTGGCGCGGTTAAGACGAGTAACCCACCCTACGATTCCGTTAAGAGTATATAAAGAGCGGGTTATTTTTTATAGTATGCATCCCGTTAATTTAAAAAGTAATTTGATTACTTTTTAAATTTTAGTCGATAAAGACTTTACTTTTTCCGATTATTCAATTATACTTTGTATAACAAATCACTTCGGAGGTGGCCGAAATGAAAAAGGTGTTGATGGTAGGAGGAAAAAACTATAGATCAATTGCTCAGAAGAGCAAACAACTTAACATTCAAGTCATCCATAAAGCTGATTATAAAAAGGAAAGGCGAACACATACTTATTTCGAAAAACACATTAAAGAAGTGGATTGCGTCGTTTTATTTATCAATGCATGCTCCCATGATAATATGTGGAGAATACGAGAACTAACTAAAAGATATAACAAACCCATTGTTTACACTCGCGGAACAGGAACGACGAATGCTTTTACAATAGCGATCCAACGAATGAAGCCCAAAGTAGGTTAATTTTTTTAAGTCACTCAATAAAGTAATTTAATTACTTTATAAAATAAAACGAAAATGGAGGAGTTAATATGAAAGAAATCAATTACCAAAAGGCAGTATTTGAAGGATTAGAAGTGTTACGAAACGACCCAACCCTAATCAGAGAGCAAATGAACGATATCCAAGTTGTGTTGAGCTCTTTAGCGCTAATGTATATAGAGGAGTTGGATCAATTTGCAATCCCAGAGGAAATCAAATGGAGTCAAGTGACCCAACATGGATTTGAAATTGGAGAACGACTACAAAAAGCTGCGAAAGAAGCAGAAGAAACCATTCCTTTCTTGGAAGAAGCCCTTACAGCTGCGGAGTTTTCTTCTAGAGAGGAGTCTACATTATTTAAATTCGTAATGGTGTTAAATAAATACAAACGCCCTGAACTAGAGGAGTTTGGAAAGATAGTTGAAAATCTCCTATACCGTTATATGGAATCACAAGGCTGGAAGGGAGGCGAACATTTATCTCCGTATTCCATCAACGCCCTTCTTCCAAGGCTTTTAGATATACGCGAAGGTAGCGTGTACGATGGAACTGCTGGGGCCGGACTTTTGCTTTCCGAAGGGTATAGCTACGCGAAACCCAACCATGAAAAGTTATCCTTTTATGCTCAAGATAAAAACAGAAATGCTTGGAGCATTGGCCGAATCAACCTATTTGTTCACGGCATAACCGAAGTCGACTACCAACTTGAAGACACGTTACTCAATCCTGTCTTCAAAGAGGGGCATGGCTTGAAGAAATTTGATTACGTAATGATGAATTTTCCTTTCTCTGCTTCTTGGGACCGTAAAGCCGTAGAGGATGAGTTAATGGGGCGCTTTATGTATGGTCTACCGAGCAAGTCTAATGCAGATATGGCTTTTATCTCACACGCTATCGCTTCCCTAAATACCGAAGGAAAAGCAGCTCTAATTGTCCCACACGGTGTCTTGTTCCGAGGAGGAGCAGAAGGAAAAATTCGTAAAGAACTGATTCAAAGCGACCTAATTGAAGGGGTGATCGGTCTGCCTTCGAATTTATTCTCTAACACTGCTATTCCAGTTGCTATCTTACTCATTAACAAAGACAAACCCGAAGATCGCAAGGAGAAAATATTCTTCATTGATGCTGCCGAAGAATTCCAGAAAGGCAGAGGTAACAATCAACTACGCTCTGAAGATATCCAAAAAATCGTAGAGACTTTCCATAATGGAAGTGAAATTCAAGCATACAGCCGATTTGTAGAATTACCAAAGATTGAAGAAGGTTCTCTTTCTATCCGTAAATATTTCGACGTGGACGATGTAGATTCCCCAATTGGAACGGTGACAGTGAACAGTAAATCTTTTATGAATCACAACGTACCCAAGCAGGACCTAGGAGATGCAGCTGAAGTATATCGCGGAATAAATATGCCCTCAAAGTCCCAACAGCAGGAACCCGGCAACGAGTATAAGGTGATTCAATTGACCGATGTCCAGAATGGAGAAATCCAATTTGATACTCTTCAAACCATGACCATCAAAGATAGCAAAAAAGCTCAGCAATATGTGGTGAGAAAAGGGGATGTCATCGTCTCAGCTCGAGGAACAACCGTCAAAATTGCCGTAGTCCCAGAGACAGAAGAAGCAGTCATCTTGTCTCATAATTTCATTGGCTTACGGCCGAATCCAAACTATCATGCGCAGTTTCTAAAATCTTATCTTGAAAGTCCCTTGGGACAATATTATTTGGCTTCCTCTCAAAAAGGATCTGCTGTTAAAGTCATCAGTTTAAAAGAAATTGTAGAAGTTCCGGTCCCTGAATTGCCTTATGACAAGCAACAACACATCGGAAACTCTTATGAAAAAGCTAATAAAGACTATCAACAAGCGATTAAAGAAGCTGAGCAACAACAGAAAGAGTCCTATATGGATTTATACAAAGAGATGGAAATTACTGTAGCTTTTGATCAAAAACGACTTTAGTAACCCCATAGGGGTTGCAAATTTTAGTACAATATAACTATAAGGGGAGAAGGATATGACCACGATTCGAAAAGCTGATTTTTACTACGGATCTCTACTGTCCGTATTTATTAATAACGGCATGGCTCCAGCAATTGTAGAACCTGGAGAAAACCGGCGTATTTATTCGGTTACAACCGACAACGGAGAGTATGAAATTTATACGAAGTACGTGTCTAGTCCTGGTTCACGTAAGAATAATCATACCAAGACTTGGACGTTTTCCTTTTCAACTGAAGAAATGGAGAGAATTAAGCAGTATCAAGACAACGGAAAGAAATATACTTTTGCGTTTGTATGTGGACAGCATAATAAAATGCAAGATAGCGAAATTGCTATCTTAACATTGGAACAGGCGAAAGATTGCCTGGACATTGGCTTTCAAAGAGAGAGTCACCGAATTACCGTAAAAGCCGTAAAAGGAAAAAACGGACTCCGAGTCTATGGAACGGGCCGAGCCGACAAGTTAGAAGGCAAAGATAATACCCTACGAATTAAACGAGTCACCTTACCCATGATTGAAGGAGGAGTTACGATTGGCTAAACAAGAAACAGGTGCAAATATCGGATACGAAGAAAAGCTATGGCAAATGGCCGACAAACTGAGAGGGAGCATGGACGCTGCTGAATATAAGCACGTCGTGCTCGGCCTCTTATTCTTGAAATACGTTTCGGATAGCTTTGAAGAATTACATGCCAAATTAAAAGAAGAAGAGTATGCGGACGAAGAAGACCGCGACGAATACTTAGCCCAAAACATCTTCTGGGTACCGAAAGAAGCTCGTTGGTCTTACCTTAAAGTGAATGCTAAACAGCCAGAGATTGGTCAAATGGTCGACGCTGCTATGATTGCAATAGAAAAAGAAAACGAATCCTTAAAAGGGATTCTTCCTAAAATCTATGCACGCCCTGATCTCGACAAACGACGCTTGGGCGAAACGATCGACTTATTTTCTTCGATTCTAGTAGGAGATCAAAAAAGCAAAGCCAGTGATGTTCTAGGTCGCGTTTATGAGTATTTTCTCGCTCAGTTTGCAAGTGCTGAAGGGAAGAACGGAGGAGAATTCTATACACCTAGCTCTGTTGTTCAATTACTTGTTGAAATGATTGAACCTTATAAAGGGCGCATTTATGACCCTTGCTGTGGTTCAGGTGGGATGTTTATTCAAAGTGAGAAATTCGTGGAGAATCACCAAGGAAAATTAGGAGACATCGCGGTTTACGGGCAAGAATCCAACCCAACGACCTGGCGCTTGTGCAAGATGAACTTGGCTATTCGTGGAATTGACAGTAATCTTGGCGGTGAACATGCCGATACCTTCCATAAGGATTTGCACAAGAGCCTGAAGGCGGATTACATCTTGGCGAACCCTCCGTTCAACATCAGTGACTGGGGAGGAAATCGTCTATTGGACGACGCTCGTTGGAAGTTCGGAATTCCTCCAGAAGGAAACGCCAACTATGCCTGGATCCAGCACATGGTTTCGAAACTAGCCCCATCTGGAACTGCTGGTTTCGTCTTAGCTAACGGCTCGATGTCGACAAGTCAGAAAAGTGAGTTAGAAATCCGAAAAAATCTTGTCGATAACGACCTCGTCGAATGTATTGTGACACTACCGGGGCAACTATTCTATTCGACATCAATACCAGTTTCACTTTGGTTTGTCACGCGCAATAAGGCAACTAGAGGACAACGAAATCGTAAAGGAGAAACGCTCTTCATCGATGCGCGGAAACTAGGGTTTATGGCGGACCGTACCCATAAAGAATTTTCGAATGAAGATATCAAAAAAGTCGCCGATACCTTCCATGCTTGGCGCGGAACCAATGATTACGAATATGAAGATGTGCTTGGATTCTGTAAAGCAGCCCCATTGGATGAAATTAGAGGACATGAGTATGTCTTAACACCTGGTCGATATGTGGGATTGGAAGAACTAGAAGAAGATGAAGAACCATTTGAAGACAAAATGGATCGATTAACAGGTGAACTGGCGGAGCAGTTTGCGAAATCGAAAACGCTAGAAGATGAGATTCGTAAGACACTGAGGGGGATTGGGTTTGAAGTATGAGACAACTCTTAAAGAAGTGACATCAAAAATTGGAAGTGGAGCAACTCCAAAAGGTGGTAAACAGTCATACTTGGAGTCAGGTCCATTTTCATTAATCAGAAGTCAAAATGTTTATAACAATGATTTTTCTTATGCGGGGTTAGCATATATCACTCAAGCACAAGCAGATAAGCTGAAAAATGTTACCATTAATGAAGGTGATATATTAATAAACATAACTGGAGATTCAGTAGCACGATGTTGTTTGGTACCTAATTCGTTGCTTCCTGCGAGAGTTAATCAGCATGTAGCAATAATTAGGTGTAACACAGAGGTAATAGATACATATTACCTCTTAGCCATTTTAACGTCATTCAAGATGCAAGAATATTTAATTTCTATTGCTCAAGTAGGTGGAACAAGAGCCGCCTTAAATAAAAAAATGCTTGAAAACTTAAAAATTCCGTTGCTTCCAATGGATGTTCAAAGACAAATTGGAGCGACATTAAGGACTCTTAATGAAAAAATAGAATTAAATAATAACATCATTTCCAACCTGGAAGAACTAGCTCGAACTTTATTCAGACGCTGGTTTATCGACTTTGAATTCCCGAATGAAAACGGGGAGCCATATCGTTCCAGTGGCGGAAAGATGGTGGAAAGTGAGCTCGGATTGATTCCTGAAGGGTGGGAAGTAACTAAACTAGGAAATATTGTTACTACAGTATCGAAAGGAACAACCCCTACCAGAAAAGATTTAGATAGTGCTGTAGATGACTTATCAGTATATTTCATAAAAGTAAGAGATATTTCTGATAATGGAGTCATTAATTATAAAAGTACTCAGAAGATTCCTTTAAGTATCCACCAAAATAAATTAAAAAGATCTGTACTAAAAGAAAATGATATATTGTTTTCGATTGCAGGAACTATCGGAAGAGTATCTTACGTAAATAAATTAAAAAAAGAACGTAATATTAATCAAGCAATTGCCTTTATAAGGTTGGCAAATCCAATGTATTTTAATCTTGTATATCAACTTTTAAAGACTAAAAGTGTTCAAGAGGACGTAAAATCGAAGGTTGTCCAAGGTGTTCAAGCCAATGTGAGTTTATCGGTTTTAAAAGAGATCAGAGTACCAGTTCCTTCACAACATCTATTAAAGAAATATAATGAAATTTTTGATAGTAGCTTTAAACAGGCAGAGGAATTAAAAACTCAAATGGATACTCTTAGTGATGTGAGAGATACACTGTTACCTAAGCTACTATCAGGGGAAATCAATTTAGATAAAGAAAGTGAGGTGATGGAAGATGCCTTGGTTTAACGAAGATGAACTGGAACAAGCTACACTCGAATGGTTTGAGGAACTAGACTATGAAATTGCTCATGGACCGGATCTTTCCCCTGAGGGGGGAAATCCGGAACGCCATGATTATCAAACAGTAATTTTGGAAGATAGGTTATATGATGCCTTAGGTACGATAAACCCCCAGGCAAATCCTGATCAATTGGAAGAAGCCCTTCGTCAGTTGAAGACATCGAAACACCCGTCCCTCTTAATGAACAATCGGGACTTCCATCGCTTTCTTACGGATGGGATTGATGTCACGACAAACCGTGCCGGGGAAGAGGAACGAACGGAAAAGCTATGGGTCTTAGACCCCGAAAACGTAGAGAACAATGATTTTCTGGTACTCAATCAATTTACCGTGGTGGAAGGCCGGAACAACAAACGCCCCGATGTCGTAGTGTTTGTGAATGGATTGCCTGTAGTCGTATTCGAACTGAAGAGTTCATCCGATGAAAGCGTAGGCATTTCAGAAGCCTATAATCAACTTCAAACCTATAAAGCTACCATTCCAACGCTTTTTCAAACCAATGCCTTCATGGTCATTAGTGATGGTGTGAATGCCAGGGTAGGCACCCTCACTTCTAATGAAGAATGGTTTACCTTATGGCGGACGATCGACGGTAAAACCATTGCGCCAAATACCATTCCTCAAATCGAAGTGCTTATCCGTGGAATGTTTCAGAAAGAAACGTTACTCGATATTATTCAGCATTACATTCTGTTTCAGGAAGATGATGAAGATTTAATAAAAATCCTCGCAGCGTATCACCAATACTATGCCGTGAATAAAGCCGTAAAAGAAACAGGTCGAGCTATTGCCGAAGAAGGGGACCGTAAAATCGGCGTCATTTGGCATACCCAAGGGTCCGGGAAAAGCCTTTCGATGGTATTTTATAGCGGAAAGCTTGTGTTAGGAGCAGACAATCCTACGATCGTGGTGTTAACCGACCGGAATGACTTGGATGAACAACTCTACTCTACCTTCGGAAAGTCTTCTTCGATTCTTAGACAAGAACCAAAGCAAGCCACTTCCAAAGAGCACTTGAAAGAACTTCTTTCCGTCAATTCAGGAGGGATTGTATTTACCACAATGCATAAGTTCGCTCCCGAAGGAGAAGAGGAATCATTAGAAACGTTTACCGACCGAAAAAATGTGATTGTCATTGCGGATGAGGCCCACCGTTCTCAATATGGATTCGAAGCCGAAGTGCGTAAGAGTAAAAAATCAGCCAGATTGAAATACGGATTTGCAAAATACTTACGAGATGCCTTACCCCATGCTTCTTTCATTGGCTTTACCGGAACACCTGTAGAGCTAGAAGATAAAAACACACCAGCTGTCTTTGGGAATTACATTGATGTATATGATATGACCCAAGCCGTGGAAGACGGAGCAACCGTTAAAATCTATTATGAAAGTCGTATTATTAAATTAGATATGCCAGAAGATGAAGCGACGGATATTGATACAGAACTCGATGACCTTACCGAAGGCCAGGAGTTTGATGAACGGGAAAAACTAAAATCAAAGTGGTCGCGATTGGAAGCGTTAGCAGGGGCAGAGTCACGAGTGAAACGATTAGCAAAGGACATGGTCGATCACTTTGAAAGTCGACAAGAAGCCATGTTCGGGAAAGCGATGGCCGTTGTTATGTCCCGTCGTATTGCCATTGATCTTTACAAAGAAATCATCAAACTCCGTCCGGATTGGCATAGCGACGATGACGATAAAGGGGCCATCAAAATCGTTATGACCGGAAACTCCAGTGATCCTGAAGATTGGCATAAGTACACAGGGAATAAACGGAGAAGAGAATATATGGCCAAGCGAATGAAAGACAACAAAGACCCATTAAAATTTGTTATTGTACGAGACATGTGGCTCACCGGCTTTGATGTACCCTCTATGCATACGATGTACATTGATAAACCCATGAAGGGGCACAACCTCATGCAAGCTATCGCCCGAGTGAACCGAGTTTTCCGAGATAAACCCGGAGGTTTAGTGGTCGATTATATTGGCTTTGCCGATAACCTAAAAGAAGCACTAAAACAATACACAGAAAGCGACCAAAAGAATGCGGGTGTCGATACAGATTTAGCAGCAGAGATTATGCAAGAGAAGTATGAATTACTGCAGAATATGCTACACGGTCACGATTATCAGAAGTTCTATTCTGAGAAACAAACTGATCGTATGCAAGCCATTATAGAAACCGTCGATTATGTGCTCGGCCTTGGAGAAGAACGAAAGAAAGACTTTGTGCGCCTTGTGACTGAATTATCTAAAGCTTATGCGTTGTGTGCCACCACCTCTCAAGCACAGCAGTTAAATGAAGAGGTTGGCTTCTTTAAAGCGGTAAAGTCCGGAGTGATTAAGCTGTTACCGGAAGGAAAAAAGAAGAAAACAGGCAGCCAAATCGACTCTCAAATCAACCAGTTAATTTCGAAGTCTATTATTTCAGAAGAAGTAGTAGATATCTATGGCTCCTTAGGTATTGATAATCCGGATATCTCCATTCTTTCAGACGGGTTCTTACAAGAAGTGCAAGCTATCCCTCAAAAGAATGTGGCTGTGGAATTATTAAACCGATTGCTACAAGGAAAAATCAAAAATATCCAACGAAAAAACCTGGTTCAGTCCAAGAAATTCTCTGATCTATTAGAAAACGCTCTGAATAAGTACAATAAGAGGACCATTGAAGCTTCAAAAGTCATTGAAGAACTCATTGAACTCGCTAAAGAAGTTAACGCGGCCTACAACCGGGGTGAAGAATCCGGTTTATCAGATGATGAAGTTGCTTTCTATGATGCCTTATCGAACAATAAATCAGCAGAAGAAGTGATGGGAGATGAAACGCTCAAAGCCATTGCCCATGAGCTGACAAAGTCCATTAAAGCGAACATGAGCATTGACTGGAACTTACGTGAATCAGCAAGAGCTAACATGCGGATAACCGTAAAGCGCCTCTTGAAAAAGTATGGCTATCCACCTGATCTTCAGCAAAAGGCGATTGATACCGTTGTTCAACAAGCTGAGTTAATGGCGAGTAACGAGAGTTATTAGATTCTTGAAAAATCTTTAAATCAGAAATTTTGGGAGGTTGAAAACTGTGAGTACAACAACCTTTGGACAATACATTAAAGATAAACGAGCAGAAAGAAATTTAAGTCGTTCGGAAATGGCACGCAGAGTAGGAATTACACCACAATATGCTATGGGAATCGAAAGAGGCCAGGTTATTCCAACGGAAGATAAAATCGAAAGACTGGTCGAAGTCCTTGAAGCAAACGAAAAGACTGCTTTTAAGTTAGCTGATAAGATACCTAATCGAATTTTTGAGGAAGCAAAAGCAAACTATTTTAACAAGGCTTAGCTTATGTGAATTAATATGAATCACAAAAACGCCTTTTGAAAAAGTATGTATATCCATCTGATCTTCAGCAAAAGGCGATGGATACTGCCGTTCAACAAGAAGGATTAATGGCTAATTAACAAGAGTTATTAAGTATTTTACCAAAAGAGCTGTTATTCGTAGCAGCTCTTTTAGTTATATAAAATTATAAGAGGAGAGACAACGCACGATAATATAAAATCATGTTCTGATGACCCCCTTTTTTTTCATAAACCGTGTTCTTGTGACCCCCTTTTATTTTGAAAAGGAGCACAGCGTTCCCCTGAATTGCCGCATGAGCTGACAGGAGACTACCTTCAAATATTATGCACCCTCATGCAAATAATATGTGATTACAAATTGACAATATGTGATTTATTTATTATTATAAATATGTGATCACACATTTATATATAAGGGGTGTATGACATGGAGACTCGTGTTTGGCTTGTAAGACCATTACCTCACGGAAGTAACCATATGAAAGACTTTCTAAGTGAGAACATTATTGCGGTAGGTTATCCAGTAGGAGAAAATTTGGAAAAATGTAATTATAACCAGATTCGTTCTTTGTTAAAAGGACATGGATGGGAAGAAGGGATTGGAAATGTTAACACCTTGGTCCATGCGATGAATCCAGGAGATATTGTCATTGTCCCTGACGATAATAAGAAGGATGTCTACTTCGGTAAGATCATCAGCGATTATCAGTATGTAGAAGAATTTGATGAGGACAAACCTGAAAGTGGCTATCCTCACCAAAGGAAAGTGGAGTGGTATTTCAATAAAAAGCCTCTGTTAAGGTCGGATTTACCCGATGAACTAAGAGGATCCATGAGATATCCTGGTACTATTGCTGATATAACTAAACACCATGCCCATGTATTCAATACAATAAAAGATCCCAGTTTAAATTCAGATTCCACATTAGAACAAAAGGCGAAAAGAGTACTTGAGGAAATGTTACACCACAACGATCCAGAGGTTAAGTTGAGAGCTGCTGAGATTATTTTAAAATAAATATACCTACTTTGTTTCTCCATTTTGAATGTTAAAAAAGCTATCATGCAGGATGATAGCTTTTTAATCTTATCAATAGTTTATGAAAACTAACTGTTTCACAAGCTTATAAAAAGTAGATTGTTCTTATCAGATTTTTTCTAGCTTCCACCGATTCAATTCCTTCACGATCGAGCTATTCGTGGACCACCCACATCACTGGGATGGATTATTGTTCTAATCATTATCTAAGTTAAGTTCTAATTGATCCACTAATCCGAAAACCCGGTTAAATTTTTTATTGAATTCTTCCCAATTATCAGATGCTTGCATTAATGTAGTTACTTTTAGTAAATGTTTTTCTAGATGAATGTTACCTATATCTTCAGTTAAAAACTGATGATGTCTCCACCTTCTTCTTCCGGGAGCAACTACAGGATTATTTTTTTGTAGTTCTTCTTTTACTCCAGGAGGAAGATGATCATAAACATATTTATTAGTATAAATGCCTACTATACCTGGTTTTTTTGAAGAAGGAGTTGGATAATCCCAACCTCTTAACCTAAATAATTGCTTGTAAAATTCATCCGGAAACCTTTTTGTCCATGGGAGAAGTTCTTTTGATATATATTTTGATAAAAGCTTTTGTAGTTCGCTCCTATCCCGTTCTTCTTGATAACCAGTTGCTTCATCTACTAATGCTACAATCCCTAACTTTGATAAACTTCGTACTAATATTTCACTAGCTTTCGCTAAACTCTCTTGTTGTTTCGTTAATACACCATCTAATCGTGCTGCTAAATAAACATTACATAGAAAGGGGATAATATTTGCTTTATATCCTTCGACTTCCCGTCCATTCTTAGCTCTGTAATTGACGGGGTTCATTAATATTTCTTTTAGGTCTCCGTTAATGTATTCTGTAAGGCTTTATGAGAGTACTAGAGGGAAATTAATATAGCCTTTACAATTAGTCAGATGTATACTGATTTGACTTATTTAAGGAAATAGTATACATTCTAGGTAGTTGCTCCTAGAGCACTAGCTCTTTATAAGTAAACTAACACTATATATCCAACGGGAAAAACCCGCCTAAGACCAAGTCTTATAGATTACTATAAGTCTGTCTCTAGGCGGGTTTTTTTGTGTTCAAGAAGAAGTGGGCGCTGGAAACCCGCTTCAGTTTACGACAAAGCGCTAACTTAACTAATTTCACATGGCTAATTTATCAATGAACACAAATCAAGGAGGAATTTTATTATGGAACAAGCACTGCAACATTTGTCTATGTTACGTCGTAATCGAGAAATCACATCAGGTATCGTCCGTAGTGTAGGTAAGCGGAAAATGCCTGTTGAAGAGGGCGGAAAAATGGTCACAAGAGAAGTAGAGACCGCTATCTTCAATCTTAAAGGTGGATTCGTTGGTTTTTGTCCAATCCATGAGTTCGGAGAGCAAAACTTTTCCTCATTAACCGGGTTTGTTGGAACTACACACGAATTTATTATTGAAGAATTGATTTCTGATGAAGAGTCCGACACACACATCGCCATTGTTAGTGTTAAAAAAGCGGATAAGCAGAAGAAAGAAGCGTTTTGGGACCGCATGAAGCTCGTTGAAGGAGAAGGGGCTCTCGATAAGGAGAACTTTGAGGGATACATCACAGGTTACAGTATGGAAACACGAAAGATCTACGTAAAGGTTAATGGTCAAGACTGCTTCATGAACATGAACGATTGGGACCATGAGCGTTATTCAGATATTCGTGGTGAAGTACAACGTAACATGACAATCCCTGTTAAAGTACTTCGCTTCAAAGAGGATACTGAGCAGGTACAAGTAAGTCGTAAAGCTGCTATCCCTGATCCATTCCAAGAGCTACTGAAATACGAGCAAGATGACGCAATTGTTGGCCGTGTTTCTGCTATTGACCCAAGACATGGTATCTTTGTTCAGTTGGATAATAAATTGGAGCTTAAAGGAACGGTACCTCGTCAGATTCCAGACCCTGTTGTGGGCGAGAAAGTAAGTTGTAAGATTCGCGACATTAATGTGAAAGAGCGGAAAGGTCGCGTTGTTATTATCGGATACCCAGAAGGTAAGAAAAAAGTAAACGATTTAGATTCTTTCCTCTATGCCTACTAATTTAAGTGTAGCTGTTGAAGAACCGAGTGTTCAGGTAGACGACATCTCTTCCCAATATTGGACCAACGTTGATAATAAGGTCATGATTTGGGATGACCCTTCTATGGTTGGGGGTATCCGTCATCCAAAGCACTACAAGCCGCTATCCACCGTCCAAAGCGTTCTTAATAAGTATGAAAATGGTACGCTAAAAGCGGACGATATCGTTATACTTAAGATATTGGGAGATGCGATTTGTGCGAATGAAGACCAACTAAGGCGCTACTTGGAGCTTAACAACTTCAGCAGATCAAAAGTATCAGATAGACTTAAACGTTTCCGTTCATTGGGAATGGCTAGCCGATGGTATGTAAGAAGCCAAGTCCATCCCGATGATAAACGTCCTCCTGCTCCTTTTACATTGGGATTGGGAGGATTCAACCTCTTAAAAGACCGATATGGGAGCGAGCGTTACTTTGCCTATCCGGATCATTGGTATAAGTGGGGAGTAAAAGTCGTGCAGCGCTACGTAGCCATGAATGAGGTTCGGCTTCAGTTAGCGGAAAACCGCTACTTAACCGGTTGGGAGTGGAATGCAGTGCTTGCAGGAAGCACAAAGAACACACGTCCTCATGGAGTAGCGGAGATTAAGACAAAACAGGGGAGAGTTAACTTCATTATAGAGCGCGGGCAACAAACAAAGGACTTCCTTACGTTCTTCCAAGACAAAATAGAGAAGTATTCCCGTCTTTACAACAAGTATGGTTCCTTTGAGGTGTATCACAATCGCCAAGATGAGACTGTTGTGAATACGAACAAGAGTGTACTGGTATTGTATTGCTCAACCCGCTCTTTAGCTGTTACAGCTATGCAAGAACTCGACATGAAGAATGCTAACTTCCCTATATGGTTCTTAGTGGAAGAGGACCTTGTTGGTGAAGGTGGAATTAACAAGGCCTTCCTGGTACCTCAAAATGGTAAGTTAAGGCGCTTTAACCTAGAGACGATGGTTTAAAAGAAGTGAGTGAGTTAGGAATTGATTATAGAAAATACGATGATAGTCAACATTACCCGTAGTAAGAATAAAGAAATAGAGGCACTAGTCAGTTCCGTTTATATGCAGCAACTATTAGAACATGACCCTTATACTTATTACCATTCAGTACGTGTGGGCTCCATCATGAGTTCCTTTGGAGAGTACCTGGGATGTTCGAGTAAGGAAATTGAGTTACTTTATTTCGCTGGGTTGCTTCATGACATTGGCAAGGTATCAGTCAGTCAGAAAATCTTACAGAAGAAAGGTCCGTTGACTCAAGATGAATGGATTAGCATTAAAGCTCATCCTATCGATAGCGTTAGACGACTCAATGACTCATTAGCAGAACCGCTTATTCATCAAGTCGCAAAGTACCATCATGAGAACATGGACGGAAGCGGGTATCCTTTCGGCATAAAAGGGAAGGAGATCCCGTTCTACGCCCGCATTGCTAGAATCGTAGACACGTTTGACGCTATTACAACGGAACGGGCTTATAGTAAGAAAGATTCTGCAGGTAAAGCCATGCACATCATCACGAGTGAAGCGGGGAACTTATTTGACCCTGTACTAGCGCATAAGTTCAAATTGTTTTCTGCTACCCTAAGTTAATGGTATAGACTATGAATCTATTAAGGGCTACGAAACTTATTTGAATCATTTATTGACATATTCTTTCAAGATGCTATAATTTACTTATCCTAAATGGATGATATCCGAATTTATTCGGGTGTCCTCCTAAAAAATTGATTGAGGGAATGAGCTGTACTTTGTGCAGCTCGGACCCTTCCTAAACAAAATATGTTTAGAACGGAAGTCCTCCGTCTCTATATCAAACACATTCAAATGTGTGTTTATGTTTGATATAGAGATTGAGGGCTTTTTTTTATGCTCTTAGAAAGGCGGTTTTCCATTGAAGAAAGTATTGTTAGCAACCGGCTACGACAAGTTTAATGAGATCCTTCGGAAACACTTCAAGAGTTCATCGAAAGCTGACTCCTTCTACTTGTTAGAGCAAGAGGTTATACATCGGAACTACCTAAAGGAAATCATTGAAGAGCAAAAGCCTGATATCGTCATCGTACACGATTACCATCTTGCTTCATCTTTCGATACACAAGAAGAACAACAGCAAGAATGGATTGACCTCATAGACGAAACGAGAATCCAGTTTGATGACGCTATACGTTTTGTGTTCATTTGTGAAAGGAAAAACTCTGATCCATTCCTAAAGCGCCTTGTGCAAAGCAACGTACTCGACATATTTACAGACCGAGTTTTAGACCTTTACGGCATTATAGAACAGTTAGCTGATGGACCTAAGTTCGCGAGGGTAGCCAAGTACACAAAGGGTGCAAAGTACGCGGAAGAAGCGGTATTAGAGGTTGAAGATGAAGAGAGAGGAGCCCAAGGTGAGCAAGAACAAGCCGATGAGGATATCGAAGAGAAGAATCATTTTGTAAAGCTCCCTAAAATCATTGGATTCAAGAAAAAGAAGTCAAAGGCTAAAACCAAACAGGATAAAGAGCCTGAAGAGAAAGCGGAAGAGAAAGAGGTTAATGAGCAAGAAGTTAAACAGACCTTTAAGTTAAACGTCGTCCATAACACACCTCAACATATAGGTGTAACGATAGAGAGGAAACTAATCCTAATTGGAGGTCCATATTCACGTTCAGGCAGCACCTTTATTGCTCATCTGTTAGCCAAAGCCTTAGCAAATTACGGTGTACCACCAGCTTATATCGAAAGTCCTTATCAAAGGCCTTACACCTATGACCGCTTCTTTGGTGAGAAGAACGCACCAGACTATATAAGCTATTTCAACGCATTCACATCCTCCACAGATAATACAGATATTTTCACACCATTAGGAGAACAAAGCTACGAACGTAACCACGTTTGGGAGCATGAAGGGGTTCGGTTGGTAACTAAGCATCCTTTAGATGAACCAATCTACACAGAGGAAGAAATCAACTTTGAATCATTTGCTAGATTGATTTTATCTCTTCATAAGACACCGTTCATTATTGTAGACGTAGGAACGGATTGGACGCGAAAGACGGTACAAAAGCTATATGACATATGTGACCACGCCTACATGGTCATTGAGCCTGATCTACCGCTTGTCGATCAACTATACGAGTCTTCCGCAGCGGCATATGAATATCATCGCCAGATTTTAAAGCATGAAAAAACGTCGCTAATCGTGAATAAGGCAACACCAAAGATGGTTGGCCAATTTGCCGATGAAACTAACTTCACGTTCCCCCCTATCCATAGTGAAACCATCTACAACAGTCAATATGAGGGAACAATCGGACTCCATGAGAAAGGGTTGCAAGACAAATCCGAGAAGCAGCTTGAACCCATCTTAAGTGAACTGTTACCGAAACAATACCTTTCCAAGAAAAAAAGAGAGAGTGGAATCATATCCAAGTTAGTTAGAAGGAAGATAAACGTCTCCAAAGACTAACAAAAGCTAAGGGGCATTACTCAAAATAACAAACCTACTAGGAGGTAAATGATGAAACCAGGCATGAAGATATTCACCGGGGTTTTAACAGGTGTACTCCTGTTAGCTGCTATCCCTACATACGATTTACTCCTTAAAGATCGCATTGATAGTGCAGAAGTGGTGGTAGTCAAAGCGGGTGAAGAGATTCAAGCAAATGATGTAATATCCACTGACCAACTATCAGTTGAAAGAAGAAGAAAACAGGATTTGGTAGGTGATGTGGTATTCGCGGAAGACCTTCAACAGATTCTTGGAAAGGAAGCTGGTGAGCTTCTGATAAGTAATTCAATGGTATCTATGAAGAGCATTGACTTTGAAGACATCATCCCTGATCCAACTAAAGAAGAAGCTATCCGTCCCATCGTAGACGATATGATTTATGCCAAACCTGGTTCCTTACGTAGAAAGGATAAGATTGATATTTATGTTGTGAGTAAGGACTACATGGTAGAAGAAAGCAATCAATCAGCTGCAGATGATAGTAATAAAGCTTCTAGTGAAGAGGAAGATGAAGAAAAAAATGAATTTAACCTTCAATCATACAAAGAACCGCTTCTGGAGGACATCCAAGTAGTCTATGTAAAGGATTCATCTAATAACGAGGTAACAAACAAGGAAGATGAGCAAAAAGCCAAAGAAGAACGTCTGAATGCTACAGGTAACATCTCTGATTTAGAGGTTATCTTGAATGAGGATGACTTCCAGGCATTAATGAACGAAGTCGTAGAGAACGGAAATAAGTTATACATCACCTATAACTAAAGAAGGGATGACAAGTAATGAACATTGGAGTTGTTTCACGCAACGTCGCCTATAAGGAGTTATTTGAGAAAGAGGAATCGGTAAACTTATCAATTATGATTGCGCACATTGATAAGGAAAAGCCTAACTCAAACGTTCCTCTGACTGGATTGCTTATAGATGGAGAGACCGTTAATTACAACGAACTGGCAACGGTACGAGAGATTTTTCCTGACATTCCTATTTTTTATAAATTACATGGCGTGAAGAGTCACGAGCTCACCAAAACCATAAATAGGCTTTGTGCTGCACAAAAGATTCAATCCATAAATGAGCTTTATACGATTGAACAAGTCGTACTTGAAGTCATGCAGTATCTCAATGAAAAAGAAGGATTCAGCTCTAATAAAGTAATTGCCTTTTTTGGAACTCATTCAGGTGTTGGGGTAAGTACAACAAGTTTGAATATTGCAGAAGCTGTATCCAGCAAGGTAAAAGATAGAGTTTTACTGCTTAGTCTTAACGCATGGGATCCAGCGGATTACTTTACTGAATACAAAGGCAAGTATCTAAACGACTTGAAAGTTGATTTAAAAACAGAGACTTTGAACACCGCCAAACTTCATGAAGCGTTATATCAACACAATGGCTTTTATCATTTAGCTGGGAATCGCGACATTAAGCTCCAACGCTTCTACACCAATAAAGAGATTGCTCACTTGATTGATGTGGCCAAAGAGTCCTTTGATTTAATCCTTATTGATGGAGGAACCCACTTTGACAGCGCCTTGGCTACACAGGCATTCGTTCACAGTAACTTGCGCTTCATTGTTACTAGTCAGGATGATAAGGGTTATCGTGGATACTTCCCTCATGTGTACCAACAATTACTCGAGCCAGTTGGAAGCGTCAAATCAGACTTCATGTTGATTATTAACCGGTACCAGCCAAACATGTCTCTTATTAGCGAGAAAGACTTAGAAGAAGAGTTAGAAATTAAGCGGATTGCTACTGTCCCTTCGCTAGATGTCCTTGGACCCATTGCTATTCGACAGAAGAAGCTGCTTTACAACATATCAACGGACCCGAACTACGTTAAAAGTATCGATCAGGTTGCAAACACTGTTATCGCAGAAGCTAACCTCACTGAAAACAACCACGAAAACGGCTCAATAAATCGTGAGAGAGGACTGCTACGCGGGTTCTTCAAAAAAGAGAAAGTGAGGTAGCCTATGAAAACATTAGAAGATAGTATCGAAAGAATCGAAAACGCCGTACAACACGACAAAGCGTATGATCCGACAGAGTGGATGAATGAACAACTCAATGAGCAAGGTCTACGAGCAGAAACCGTCACTACATTTGAGCGCAAAAAGTCCTTTCAGCACCTTTGTGAGATGATACGAAGCAATATTGGACCAACCTACCTCGATGAAGATGAATCTAGTCTGAACGCTTCTAATGAACAGAGAAAGAAAGACGAAGAATGGGTGGACCTTCAATATAAAGCTGTGATTGGTGATGAACAGGCTATGGGGTACTTCATTTCGAAGATTAACGAAGAACTTCGCAAGCACAACGTTACCTCTAAGAACTATCCAGACTTCTACGATTCATTGGCAGAAGCCATTTTCCACGAAGTGTGGGGAGTGAGTATCCTAAGGAAATGGGACAAGTACCCCAATTCCGAAGCAGCGATTATTAGAGGAACAGAGTTATGGATTGACATTAACGGTCAGCCCGTAAAGCAGGAAGAGGAATTTGCAGACATAGATACGGTTCATCGTGTAAGACGTACTTTCACGAACCGCTCAGCAGACTCCATCATTAATGAACAAAATCCAGAGTTAGAAATTGAACGTGAAGATGGTAGTCGTATCACGATGATTCAAAAGCCACGTTCTAAAGAAAACTACATTATGTTCCGACGCTTTATCGTTAAAGACATTAGCCTGGAAGAGCAAGCCCGCTTAAATACCATCAAGCAAGAAGATGTACGAATCTTCAAAGCTTTGTCTCTAACGATGCCAAACACAGTGTTTGCTGGACGTGTTCGTTCCGCTAAGTCTACTTTTATGAAGTCGTTTTTGAAGGAAAGAAGTGAAAATCTCGTTATCGCTTCGATTGAGAAGCACTTTGAACTAGGATTGTCCGAGCAACTTAAAGGGCGATTGGTGTTTGAAACTCAAGCTAAAGAAGGCGATTTACACCAAGCCATTCCAAGTTTGTTGAGAATGGAGCATGACTACATAGTGGTTGGTGAAATAAGGTCACTCGAAACGGAAGGGTACTTGCAAGCTTGTGAACGTGGAGAACGTGGTGCTGCAACTACATATCACGTGACTGTAACTGAAAACGTTGTACCTCAGATAACAAGGCATATACTCGATGAATTTCCAAACCGGAACTTTGAAAACGAGCTGACTCGAGTCGCTAGCAATATCGACATTGTCATCACCATGAGTACAGATAGAGACCGTACGGTTAAGCGTTGTATTGGAGTTACTGAAATCATTTGGGATGAAGAAACCAAAACGCACAGTACTCAGGATCTCATCCGATATAGTAGCGTGACGGGTAAATACTATTACTCTTCTAACATCAGCAAGAAACTACTATATCTTATGGCTTCAGAGAACATCGAGGAAACTAGGACTCTTGTACGTTTACTTCGGGAACGTGAAGCGGAGTCACCGCTGTCTGACTACCACTTAATCTCTGAAAACATCTTAGAGGACTTGTTAGGGGAGGAAGCGGATGGATAAAGTGTTGCATTGGTTTTGGTCGGATGGACTCTTTTTCATCATGTATGCGTTGGTTGCAGTCGTAGCGATTTATACCGCTAAGACAATCATGGATGCACCAGTAAAGGAAAAGTACAACCAGTACCGCTACCGCTTCCGCTTGAGAAAGAACAGAGCTGAAATTGCAAAAGAACAGTATGAATACACACACCCTTTCTTGAAACACCTGTACTTGCTTATTAACACCACAAGCAAGTCAAGCAATGAACAAAGTGTACTTTCATTTCTAGTCATAACCTCCATGTTATTTATTAGTTCTGGAGCTTTTATGTTTTTCAAGTATCAAGATCCTGTTCTTAGTTTTATCGTTGGAGCGCTGACCGCTTCAATCCCATATATGTTCATGCAGTTAAGGTTGCGTAAGCTTCGCTACACGATGGGGCAAGAGTTCCTCTCTATCATTCAGCAGCTTACACAGAACTACAACGCTAATCAATTCGATATGTACCAAACTTTAGTGGTTACGCAAGCGGAAGTTAAAAACAAACAGTTACGAGAGGTTATGTTGAAGCTAATATCAGACCTTCACGTTTCTAAAAACGAAGATGAATTGAAATTGGCTATTCAAGTCTTTGTCTATACGTCAGGTACAAGTTGGGCGAAGAGGTTGGGTAACATCATCATCAAAGGTTATCTACAAGATGAAAACGTGTTGAATACACTACTTATCTTGTCTAAGCAAATGGAACAGACAGAAGAGATGTTGGAGGAAGAGAAATCACACACAGTCGATGTTTCGTTAAATGGTTATTTGACCATCCCGGTCTTTCTTATCTCCCTGGTCCTTTCTTATAACGTGACGAGGAATCAAGACTGGATTGTCCTCCAATTTCAAAATCAGTGGGCCCTATTATTGTTTATCATCTCAGTTATCGGGAGTATATTCTCAGTCTTCATCGCTATGCTGATTAAGCAGCCAAAGAACGATATATAAGGAGTTGGAGTTATGGAGTACGTTCATTTATACAAGATACTTACGTATGTAGCGTATGGAGTTGGCATTCTGTTAGCAATAACTTCAGCTTCCCTTATATATAGCGGGATGTCCTCTCAAACAGAAAGAATACAAAACAGGCTAAGATTACGACACTCAATTATGAACAATAAATTGAAGGTCACGGACACAATGAAGCAATCAAAGGCAGAGAGTTGGCTGAAAGCAGCGGGATACCCTTTAATGCTGAACGGTGCACGTTACCATGTCATTTACTTTATTGTCTCATTCTTGCTCATCGTCAATTACATTCTAGCTCCTATTCTGACCAGATCGGACTTAGGCATTATAACCATTGCACTTGTAGCGGGAGCAATACTATTCCTGCTACCCAGCTTTCAGTGGTCAGCTTTTGTCTACGTCATGAAAAGAATAGTTGATTATAGAGAAGCCAAGAGAAATGCTGAAGTATTCATGCTCTACGACTTAGTAATTAACGAGCTAGAGATGATGAGTTCATCAAGAACCAACACGTTTAACTTACTAAAGAAGCTAATGCCTTATTTCGACGTAATCAATGACTCTTTTGCAAAGCTGCTCACAACATGGAACAACGATAAAGGGCCAAAGATTGCTTTAGAAGAGTTTGGAGAGGACATTGGCACCAAAGAAGCCAAATCTCTTGCTAGTGTACTCAAGACACTAGATGAGGTTGATAAAGAAACTGCAATCCAAAACTTGAATGACATTAATAACATGTTTGCTCGGTCTCAGATAGAAAACTATCGAAGACGAAAGAAGGTCACGTTAGACCTGGCATCTATACCGATAAAAGCAACGCATTTTGTTGTCATCCTTAACTTCATTGTAGTCATCATTGTTATGGTCGGTATTCTAATGGAAGCTAACCGTAGTTAAATAGAACATTCAATCTTGCTTTAAGGGGGGTGGTTTTATCAACGTAACTTTAAGTACCTTTATGAAAATTGCGATTACGGCGGTTGTGATAGGGGTTCTTATATACGGAGCATTATATGCCACTGCATCAGATGTAACTCAAGATGTAAATCAATACATTGAAAGCAATTAACAAAGAGGTAATGGAATGAATAAAACACTATCCACGTTTATGTCCATAGCCGCTGTCGTACTCATTTTAAGTAGTTTGTTGATAGGGGTTGTATACACCTCTTTAAGTGATAAGGACGTAGAACATCGAGAGAACTTAAAGGACGAGTACAACCTTCAAGTAAAGTAGGTGAATTGGCATGAATGAATCTTTAAGTACATTTTTGAAGCTTTCTATCACAGCAACCACAATAGGGTTATTACTCTTCGGTGTTGCATACACGATGTTGAATAATGAAGCTAGTGAATACGATCAAGCAATGAAAAGTCACCAAGTAGACTTGCCATAACGAGTTTCTGCCACCACTTAAATTCAAAATAAATTTAACTAACCCAGGAGGTTTTTTTACCATGAATCAAAGTTTATCCACGTTCTTAAAAATCGCAGTTACTACACTAACTATCGGACTTCTTCTATTTGGAGTAGGTTACTCCATGACAGATAAAGAAGCAGGCGAATATGAAGCTCAAATTGACTCTGTTACAGATGACCTACCGGATAGCGCAACAACAACTCCATAACTAATCATTCTGTATGGGGGGGGTAGGCTCTTTACTACTCACCCTTTTTACATAAAAGGAGGTTTCTGAATGGCAAAGACCTTAGCAATGTGGATGACCATCATGATCTCATTGAATATCATGTTTGCCCCAATACTCTACAGTGTAGAAAGTCTGCAACGCCAAGCGCTACACACCGTGCTGCAAGAAGGAGCTAAAAAAGCTTCTATTGAAGGGCGTTTTACCAATGAAATCATTACTGAAATGAAGAATAACCTTGTTGAAGACTACAATTTTGATGAAGACGACATTGTTATAGAAGCTACTCAAACGTTAACAACACGTGAGAACTTTATTGAAGCAAATATTGAAGTGCCGAGGGGTATGGTCTTTATCTTTAACATATTCGACCAAGGGCCAGACAAAATCACAGATGATGTTCGGATAATGAGTGAGTATTAACCGTAATTGCTAAGAGGGGAGAGTAAATATGTCTCAAGCTGTAAAGGTCATGTTCCTTATGTTGTTATTTGCTGGGACGATGGCTCTCAATACGAATCTAGACACCGACATAAACACCATGAGAGATACAAAAGATGCGTTAGAACTAGCAGTACACGATGCAGCGCTTGCCCTTGATCAAGCACAATTAGCTCAGGGGCAGATTGTGTTTGATCAAGAACGAGCATTAAATAACTTCCAACAAAGTCTCGAGTACAACCTAGATTTAGATTCGAGGTATGGCTATCTATATGAACCAACCGCCGATTCCTTCTATCAGCACGACTTCACCCTAGATCACTTTGAGGTTATCGACCATAGCACTTCTTCGTTCCCATTTAACTATTCCAACCCTAAATACGACATTGTTGAATACATAGATGGACCGAGTATTGTCGCGGTAATCTCTACAAAAAGCCCAAGATATTTTGCGGGAGAAGGGATCTATACACGTAGAGCAGTTGTTTATGAGTACAACAATTAAAAAATTCTCTATTATTTTGCTCCAAATTTAAAAATGCATTGTACCTCTATCCATAGTTAGTGCTAAAATATAACTGTAAGAATTTCTCTTTCATTTATTTGGCAATCCTATTGGATTAGCGGATATCTATAAATCAATGCGTTCTTTTGGGGCGTGATTATGTTCACACTTGTGGTGTGTCTACTAATCAAACCTCTAAAGAACGCTTTTTTTATGCCGAAAAAAGGAGAGATTCACAAATTTAGAGGAGGTTGGAAATCATGTTGAAACATATCAACGATGTATTACTTAAAAGAAAGAGCCGATTCACAATGATTGCTTCTATAATAGCTACAACGAGCCTTGTATTAGCTGCTTGTGGAGGCTCTGACGAGGATGTTAGGAAAGATGGAAGCAAGAAGGCATCAGACGCTGCAAAGATCAGCAGAATTGATGAGAGTTTCTCTAAGGATATAGAGGATATTAAGCTTTTCGCTTCTACAGAAGGTAATGAAAATATGGAAGAAGCAGAGAAGGAAGAAAAGAACGAAGAAGAACAAGGTAAAGCTAACGAAGAGCAAGAGGATGAGAAGACAGACAAGGATAGCACAGATGAATCAAGTAATAATGCTGTGACTACGGCTAGTGCCGCATCTACAACTAGTAAGGCTACTACTTCGAGTTCGAGTAGCTCCAAGTCGACTTCTAGCGAACCAACGACTTCATCAACTAGTAGCTCTTCCGGTAGCAGCAAAACTTCAACGAGTTCTTCTAGCAATAATACCAGTACCGCTACGACGTCTTCATCTACACAGAAGACAACTAGTTCTACAAGCAATCAAACTGTTCAGCAGTCTGAACCAGAGCCAAAGCCAAAACCAGAACCAAAGCCGGAGCCTAAGCCAGAGCCAAAACCAGAACCAAAACCAGAACCGAAGCCAGAGCCTGAACCAGAACCAGAGCAAAATAGTACTGTAAATGCCGTTCAGAGCGCTCTCCCGAGTGGATATAGAGCTTCTGGAGTAAAAGGTGCATATGTGGTTAGTAAAGGGGGGGCTAGAGTGGCTAGTGTTTCTCATAGTTCTCTATTGATAAGTCAAGTTTCTAGTTCCAATATTGGTGCGGGAATTAGGGCAGCGAGTGTTTTAGGTGGTAATTCTTCAAAGATACAGCAAGCAATAAACGAAGTACAAAGCAGTGGTTATTACCAAAGCGGTGGCTTGAATGCTGGTATGAAAGGTAATGAAATCTACGTTTTTTGGTAAGTAAAAAATTGAAAAAAATGAAATTATTATAGGGTGAATTCTTGTGAGTTTCACCCTATAAACTAGATTAAATATTAGTTTTTAATAGAAGACTCAATAGTTGAGTTAGGTTGAGATTTCTATTAAGTACTAATCACAAAAGCGGGTGATATTATGGATAAGAAGAAACTGCTCTTAGCACTAACATTCATAAGTGTTCTAAATATGAGTGTAAGTAATCTTACTCCGAATAAGGAGGGAACTATAAGCGCGAAAGAAACAAAAACCGTCACAATTTATAAAAAAGTAGACACCATTAACTGGAACTCTTCACCTAGTGAGGTGAAATTTTTCGACTATCCTCAATCAGCCTTCGGTAATTACGACGACGAGATTGAATATGAAAGTGATGGTTTTACGGGGACTTTACTTGCAGATGGCATGAAAGTTGAACCTAACAACACTCAGTATAAATGGAAAAAGAATAGAACGAAAACGATTACTGAATACCAAACGAGCGACTGGGTCTATAGGGATTCACAACTATCTTTTCCCAATTCAGTCGGAGGGACCTATTACGATAATAAATCAGGTAAGAACGTAGATTATGTTCTGATGAAAAAAGGTGGTACTTATCAGGTAAATAATGAGATTCGTTGGACACAGTATATATCTAGAGGGAGAGCGGAGAACTACGACAAAAATTACAACAACTATTTAGGATACATGAGTAATAACGCTTATGGGTATTACAAGGGTTCTTGGTATGATCCTCGACCTGCAAAGCCTGATCAATTTTATGGGGAACCATTTATTTTGGGTTTGCGTGATTGGAATTTAGTGGATTGGCAATGGGATGAAGGGATCGTTCGAAACGCAGATACTTGGGCTTCCTACGGAAACGGTAACGATTTGGTTTATACAAGTGGAAGTTACTGGTGGAAATCTGAAAAAGGTGTTCTTAATAAATATCGTAGAGGTGTTGAATTAACATATAATGTGAAAATAAACATGTGGAAGTATCGCCAGAAATATGAGCGTACGATTAACCTTCCTGACTACGTAGATTATACCTACTCAGATAACTGGGATGTTTACGTTAAATACACAGGTACCGTCACAAAACCAAACCTCTCCGGTGGAGAAACTCTTGTTATGGACAATGACTGGAATGAGAAGAATGTCTTTGAATATGGAGAGCGGATAATTGTCCAAGCCTATATGCACGCAGATGCTCCTATTAACCAAAACATCAACCACACACATATATTAAATGGACGTTGGCAAGGGAAAATAAGGTCCGTAGATTATCCTATGGCAGCTCACAGGTGGATTACTAAAGGATATGAGAACCTTCCTCCTGGTGATTACGAAGTACAGGCCTATGGAGACTACTACAATAAGTTTGATGAATCTAACGAGTACGATAACCTGTCGGACCTTGTAACATTCACAGTTAAGAAACCAAACTTATACGGCGAAGAGACACTTGCGTTTGACGAAAGTGGTAATGAGAAGTACGTCTTTGATTATGGTGAAGATGTAATCGTAAAGGCTAAGTTTTCATCTGATACACCTATCCATCAAGATATTAATTTTACTCACTCTAAGGGGGTAAAGTGGCAAGGTAAGCTTGAGAGTTCTGGTTACGATAAACCAGGTAGCAAGTGGATTACGAAAACTTATTCAAACCTATCATCTGGTACCCACGTTATTAAAGGGATAGGGGATTACTACAACAAACTCCCTGAATCGAGCGAATACGATAACTTCTCGGATGAAGCGACTATCACGATTAGACCGAGTATCCCGACAGCTGACTTCGTACCAGATCCGAACCCTACTGACCGTTTGACTGAAGTGGACATTACGGACAAGTCGAGTGATCCAGAAGGACATGCGCTAACGCATACGTACCATTATCGTAAGCTAGGTACTTCTACTTGGAAATTCATGAGCAATGACGCTAATCCTTCTCATACTTTTGATGAAATAGGTGAATATGAAGTTAAATTAGACGTTGTTGATACACAAAATGCCACAGATTCAGTAATTAAAACAGTAATAGTAAACAACATCCCTCCGGAAGCGAATTTTGATATTAATCCGAATCCGACGGACAGAATAACCGAAACATCTATAACGAATAAAGCTACAGATTCAGAAGATGATGATTTAGAGTACAAATACCTCTATCGTTTAAAAGGGACCTCGAGCTGGACTGAAATGAGCACCGCTTCCGAGCCTAATCATACATTTGATGAATTAGGTGTCTACGAAGTTAAACAGGTTGTAACCGACGTTTATAATGACAGCGATTCTATTGTTAAAGAAGTTGTTGTAGAGAACATCGAGCCAGAAATCACTATGGAATACAATCCCGATGATGTTTATGAGGGAGACGATGTTAAGGTCTGCGTGGTGCCAACTGATGATGATGGCGACCCATTAGACGTTGAAATTACGTTAAGTGAAAATGGTTCTACGCATAATGTAATTCATGCAGCAAAGGATATAACGAGTGGAACAGAAATTTGTACAACCATTCCTTCGATTGATGAAGGATCCTATGAAGTCACAGGTACAGTAGATGACGGTAACGATGAGGAAACTGTCACTCTAACGTTTGAAGCTGAACAATTGACGTTGAAAGGATACGTCAAGCACACTCAAAAATGGCAAGAAAAGCACGATGAAAAAGGGAACTTGCCGGACCAGTACTACTCAGGTGAAGGTTTCGTATTAGAAGCGGATACATCTGAATATCCAGTAGACTATGTTACTTCAGAATTTAGCGGTTATCAGTTAAATGGTAACTTACACAAACAAAAAGAATACTTGTCTTCCACCTTATTAGGTTTTCACGAAGGGTTACTCTTCAATCCTAAATTCCAGAACGGAAATACAGTGTTAAAGAATGGCCAAGTACAATTTGATTTTGAAGTTAGATATACGAATGGAACTATTAAACAAGACACAGTGAATGTAGATATCATCGGAGATGTATTCGATGTTTTCCAAATGAGAAAGAAATATTAATTATTAAACCAGATACTTAGCGTATCTGGTTTTTTACTTTTGAAAGGTATTACATAAAACAAAAATACTTTATTGTTAATTCGTCATTTTTCGACAACCATATTTTGAAAAGAGTAATATAATACTATTTAATATGTTAAATTAATTAATGTATTGGTTTTTTGATTATTTTACATTAATATT
>NZ_AULI01000016.1 GCF_000425205.1 Pontibacillus halophilus JSM 076056 = DSM 19796
CAACCTTCACAGGTTAAAGAAGCTTTGCATGCCTTTTATGAGAAAGTGAATCAAGCTGGGCTTTCGGAGTTTAGTCAGGGGATAAAAACGTTGAAGAACTGGCAACCAGAGATTTTGAACAGCTTTGCGTTCAACTATAGCAATGGATTCGTAGAAGGGTTGAACAATCAAACGAAGGTTATTAAGCGAGATGCGTTCGGATTCCGAAGGTATGACCGTTTCCGATTGAAGATTCTTCTGCATCATCAATACAAACATACAAAAGACTTTCAAGTTGGTTAAGGGGCAGGAGTTTGCCTCCTACCCCAACAATTGACTTAGAACCTTTTTATTGTGAAAATTCCTTAGGATTGTCATGAGTTTGTACTATTTTCTTACAAGAGGTTTAGTATATAATGAAAGTACTAGAATACGACAAGGTTGGGGATTGGATGCGACTGATTTCGACGTCATCACTGACAACGGACGATTATTTAGCGAAAGCAATCTACAACGACCGGGGCAGGATATTGGTACAAGCAGGAACCCCACTAACGAAGCGTATGATTGCTAGGTTATCAGAACTAAACGTAACATATGTGTACATAGAAGATGAGCATACGTCTGATATCGAAGTGACATCTTCCATCTCAGACGAACGGCGTCAAGAAGCAATGAATCAAATTGAAACTACCTTTCAAATGATGAAGGAGAGCCCGGATTACATTAAATCCTTTATTACGAACCGTACAGCTGAATCCATGGGGAGTACGGTTCGCTCAATTATAGAAGATATTCAGAAGCATAATGAAGTCGTCACTTTATTAAGTGACGTATTCAGCTATGACAACTATATCTTTAGTCATTCTGTGAACGTAACGGTTTATTCTCTTGCGCTTGGTATGGAAATGGGACTGAATCGCAACCAACTTGAACAAATTGGCTTTGGAGCAATGCTCCATGACGTAGGGAAAATGTTTACACCGAAAGAGATTCTGTTTAAGCCTAGTCGATTAACCGATGAAGAGTATGGAATTATCAAGCAACATACGACAACAGGGTTTAATATGTTGCGTAAGGCACCAAATATCCCGCTCGTATCTGCACACTGTGCCTATCAACACCATGAACGTCTCAACGGTACAGGGTACCCTCGTGGAATCGAGGCGGATGATATTCATCTATACGCTAAGATTATCGGAATTGCAGATGTATTTGATGCAGTGACGAGCAATCGTGTCTACAGAAGAGCCATGCTGCCTCATGAAGGAATGGAAGTGCTGTACGCAGGCGCTGATACGTTATTCGATTATGAAATGATTCAACATTTCCGTCGAAGCATTGCCCTTTATCCGAATGGTCTCACCGTTCATTTAAGTGATGGCAAGAGTGGCGTCGTGTTCCAACAAAATAATCAAGTGTCTGACAGACCAATTGTACGTGTACTTGAACATCACCAACAACGATTGCGGCAACCTTATTTATTTGATTTAAGCAAGCATCTAAATGTAATTGTGAAAGAATGTGAAACAACGCTCGTTCAACAAACTTCATAAAGAAGGCAAACCCCTCAAAAGACATGCATATAGTCTAGTGAGGGGGATTTTTATGGGCTCATTTAACAAGAAACCTAAATCAATTGGACCACCTCCAGCTAAACAAATCTTCGTTGTAACGCTTGTTTTCTTTATTCTTAGCACGTTTGGAGGGATTTGGGTAATCAATCAAGGTATTGAACCAACTTTAATGAGCATTGCAGAAACAAGGACGAAACAATTCGCTAGGGAAGCCATTAATGAAGCAGTAAATAAACGAATTGCGGAAGACTTAGGATCAGATGAACTCATAAAGATTGAGACGGACCAAAATGGGAAAATCGTTACGATTGGGTGGAATACGGTCGTAGTGAACCGAGTGTTGCGAAATACCACTTTCCGAGTCCAAAACTACTTGAAGCGACTAGAAACAGAAGGGCAAGGCGTTTCTCCTGATAGTAGCCTTGATATTGAAGTAGACCCTGAGGAGAGCAACACGATTGACGGCATAGAAGAGGACCCGACTGTTGCTAGAATTCCAATCGGGCAAGCCACGAATATAAGTCTATTAGCAAATCTTGGTCCAGAGGTGCCGGTTCACTTTAAGGTAATTGGAGATGTTCAATCGGACTTTAACTACGATATGGTAGAATACGGAATTAATGGAGTCATGATTACCCTCTCAATTGAGCTTGAAGCGAATGTGAGTATTGTTATCCCGTTCTCCACTAGAACTGCGACAGTGAATACAAGTATCCCAGTTGATTTCAGAATCGTAAATGGAGTCGTTCCAGACTTCTATAATGGAAATGGGACAAACGGAGGGATTACGCCTTCTATACCAATCCAAGATTCAATCTTGCCATAATGCGCTCAACGTGATAATATATTTCATGACTTATTAAAATTTAATCTAAACCTTATCATATCGATGAGGTAGAGGCGCATTTAGTATCAGTAACTACTCCGAGGATGACAACGTTGAAGGGTGGTGAAAGGGCTACTTGCCGAAGTGTGTATGGGTGTCCGCTTATACATGCTGGTGTTTCTTTGAATAAGGGACTCACTGTCATGCAAGCCGAACGATTGGATTGCATGGAGCGCTACTGATCGAGATGGAGGATAACAATATTACGTGCAACGTTGCGGGTAATGATGGGTTATTTTCTTCATCATTACCCTTTTTGTATGTTCCTCACATTTCTACCACACCTACGGTACCTTCATGCTTCCTCGTTCCTTTTCCCAAAGCTTGGGAAGATCCAATTCAAACAACCATTGGAGGGAACATCATGGAAGGAACAGTTTATTCATTAATTCCACCTCTCGTGATGCTCGTACTTGTACTTCTGACAAGACGTGTCATCTTATCTTTAGGGTCCGGTATTGTTGTTGGTGCACTTATGTTACATGATTTTAATGTACTTGCGACGCTAAAGAGTATCTGGGAGAATTTCTACACCATTTTTTACTCAATACAAGACGGTTTAGCCGTCGGAAACATTCAACTGTTTCTTTTCCTCATACTGTTAGGAATTACGACAGCATTTATGACAGCATCTGGAGGAAGTCTTGCCTTTGGTAATTGGGCGATTCGACGAGTGAAATCTCGTAAGGGTGCACAACTCGTACCTGCATTCCTAGGGATTGTAATCTTCATCGATGACTACTTCAATAGCCTTGCTGTTGGTCAAGTTGCTCGTCCATTAACAGACCGTTACAAGGTTTCAAGAGCAAAGCTTGCGTATATCATCGATTCAACGTCTGCTCCAATTACGGTGATTTCCCCAATCTCAAGCTGGGGAGCGTTTATTATCGGTATCATCGGAACGCAGGTGTTAACACCAAATAATATTACAGAATACAGCTCATTTGAAGCCTTTGTTAAGATGATTCCAATGAACTTGTATGTGTTCGCAGCCATGTTCCTTGTTTTCCTTACTGTACTTCGCTCTTACAATATTGGTTCCATGAAGAAGCATGAGAACCTCGCTATGGAAGAAGGAAAACTGTTTGATGCTACGAAGACGATTCCAGGTGACTTGAACAATGAGTTTGTGGAAACGGACAAAGGGAAAATTTCCCATCTTCTTGTTCCGATTGTCGTGTTAATTGTCGCAACGGTTAGTACGATGATATACACTGGGATGCAAGGAACAGAAGGAGCAGCTTCCTTATTAGATATCTTTAAGAATACAAATGTAAACCAATCGCTATTTACAGGTGGAGTATCATCTGTGGTTGTGGCATTAATCATGTACCTTACCTTATCCGGTAACAAATCTCCTATTAATAAGGTGCTGATGGAAGGAACAAAGGCGATGCTCCCTGCCATCTATATCCTCGTCTTTGCTTGGATGATTGGTACTGTAATTGAATCCATTGGCACAGGTGAATATTTGGCAGATCTTGTTCGTGAATCTTCCATCTCAGCTTCTTACTTGCCATTAATTATTTTCTTAGTCGCAAGTTTGATGGCATTTGCAACCGGGACCTCTTGGGGCACATTCGGTATGATGCTTCCAATTGCAGGCGAGATTGCCGCGAATACAGATATGAATGTATTCCTACCATCTCTTGCTGCGGTGTTAGCAGGTAGTGTATTTGGGGACCATTGTTCTCCTATTTCTGATACGTCTATCCTGTCTTCTACAGGTGCTGGTTCGAACCACATCGACCACGTGATGACACAACTGCCTTATGCTCTAATTGGTGCAGTTGGTACAATTGTAGGTTACGTCATTTTCGCCCTGACAAGCAGCGTGCTGTTATCCTTGTTTGCTACCTTGGCGATTGTCGCGATCTTCGTGTTTCTCACACCGTCACCAAGCAACTCATCTAAAGAAACAATAGCATCTTAACTAGTAAGCTCACATTCATATCGAATGTGGGCTTTTCTTTATATGGAGTGATCTAAGTTACTTGTTCATTCGATAGCTGTATAAAGGAAGGGTGAAGGAGGTATGGTGGTTTGAGTAAGAAGTGGAAAGTTTACTTTGGAACTGTAGCTTTAGTAGCACTCCTCATGTTCATGTATGACACAAATGTGTGGGCGAAGCTTGGATATATAACCAGTCCCGAACAAGCATCACAACATGTTACGACTATAGATGATCGAACTTCAGTTGAGAAGGAAGAGAAGTCCAATCAAACGAACAGACCTGACCAATACAGTCTAACCAAAGAGATGAAGAAGGCCGATAAAGGCATTACACCCGTCAAGTTATCAATTCCTAAAATTAGCGTAGAAGCGGAAGTGAATGCTGTTGGCATACTTGATAACGGACAAATGGGTGTACCAGAACAGACCGAAGACATAGGATGGTTTGAGCCAGGAGTAAAACCGGGCCAAACAGGCAACGCAGTTGTTGCGGGTCATGTAGATAGCATAGAAGGACCGGCTGTTTTCTTTGATCTAGAAAAGTTAGCACGAGGCGATGAACTAACAATAGAAGGGAAAGATGGACAAACATTGACGTACGTTGTGAAACGTCTACAACGGTATGTAACAGCAGAAGCACCAATAGAAGAGATATTTGGTGAGACGGAGAAGAAACGGCTAAATTTAATTACGTGTACGGGAACATTTAATCATGATTTAGGAAGTCATGAAGAGCGTTTAGTGGTGTACACTGAGTTGTTGGAAAGTGAATGATAATGAAGTATACCGGTGCTTTAAAGCCTCTATGGGTTCGTAGAGGTTCTTTTTATCTTATACTTGACATTTGCTCTTTAGATTAAGAAGTAGGACAAAAGTTGTAAACAGGCTCTTGTCTATTTTCTCCCTCATGGTATAATACGAATAAATATCAGAAAATTTAAACATTTATAGGTTCTTACAGGCATAATACATACTGTAAGGACAGTAAAGAGAGGAGAGAGCGACATGGAACAACGGGGAAGTTGGGGGACGAGAGCTGGGTTTTTGCTAGCGGCAATGGGATCGGCCATTGGGTTAGGCAATATTTGGAGGTTTCCGGCAACGGCCTATGATAATGGAGGGGGAGCCTTCTTCATTCCATATTTGTTTGCCTTACTAACAGCCGGTATCCCGATTTTAATCATGGAGTACACAATTGGACATAAGTATCGTGGTTCAGCTCCTAAGTCATTAGGGCGATTAAGCAAAGGCTTTGAGTGGATTGGTTGGTGGCAAATCGGCATATCCTTTGTTATCTCGACGTATTACGCAGTTATTATTGCCTGGGCTATGATGTACGCTTATTACTCTATTAGTGGAGCGTGGGGCTCTGACACCGTTGCTTTCTTCACTGGGGATTTCTTAAACATGACAGACCCTGGTCAGTTTGGTGGATTGGTTTACAAGATTTTGATTCCACTTGTCATCGTATGGGTGATTACATTAGGGTTCCTTGCTAGAGGGGTTAAGAAAGGGATCGAAATTGCCAACAAGATTTTCATTCCAACGTTAGTGGTATTATTTTTAATTATTGTTATTCGTGCAGTCACATTAGATGGGGCGTTTGTCGGTCTTGAGGCATTCTTCCAACCAGACTGGAGTAAGATTGCCGAACCGGGTGTATGGGTCGCGGCTTATGGACAAATCTTCTTCAGTTTATCAATTGCATTTGCGATTATGATTACGTATTCCTCTTATCTAAGCAAGAAGTCAGATATTACGAACAACGCATTTATTACTGGTTTTGCTAACTCTTCATTCGAACTTCTAGCTGGTATTGGGGTATTTGCAGCGTTAGGATTTATGGCGAGTCAAGTGGACCAGCCGGTTACAGAAGTGGTTTCAGGTGGAATTGGGCTAGCGTTTATGGTATTCCCACAGATTATTAATGAGATGCCAATCTTGTCGAACGTGTTCGGAATCTTATTCTTCCTTTCGCTTGTGCTGGCAGGATTATCGTCGCTTATCTCCATCACTGAAACTTACGTCGCTGGTGTTTCCGAGAAGTTTAATGTATCACGTAAAGTATCCGTCTTTGTGGGTGGAGGCATAGCGGCAGTTATTTCTCTTGCTTATGCTAGTCAAGGTGGACTTGTCTTATTGGATACAGTCGACCACTTTATTAACACTTACGGGGTGGCGATGGCAGGATTGTTTGAAGTGGTAGCTATTGCTTGGTTCGCTAAGGCATTGAAAGATCTTAAAGCACATGCAAACTCTGTATCGGACATCCGTTTAGGTGGTTGGTGGACCTTCTGTGTTGGCGGCATCACACCGGTCGTTCTTGGTTATATGCTTCTCCAAAATATCCAAACAGAACTTAAGGAAGCTTATGAAGGATATCCAATTGAATTCTTATTCTACTTTGGCTGGGTCGTTGCGATTGGTGTCATGTTTATTGGCGCTTTATTTACGATTAAGCCTTGGCCGAACAATGATTTAGAAGTCACTTATGAGGAAGATAAGGGGGTGTCCCAATAATGCAGGCGATTATTGTTGCGATTGTTGGTATGGTCGTCATATGGGGCGGTCTAGTTGCGAGTATTGTTCATGCCGTTCGAAAATCATAAATAAGAGGAAAGGAGAAGGGGATTCCCCTTCTCCTTATTTCTGTAATAACTTTCTCGTTTCTCTTTCCCATGCTCTTAAATGTGGGTAAGGATCATAGGACCATTCGCTATGCCCATTGTCTCGATACATACCATAATGCAAATGAGGGGGGAACTTTCCTGATGTACCTGGAGGACCATATCCTGTTGCTCCAACGTATCCAACAACATCTCCAGGTTTGACAACCTGTCCTGGCTTGACCCCTTTTTCGAATCCGTTTAAATGGGCAAAGTAATGATAGGTGTTACTTGTATCACGAATGCCAATCCGCCAACCTCCATATCGGTTCCATCCCTTCATCTCTACGACGCCGTAAGCAGTAGCACGAACTGGGACTCCGTAATTCGCAAAGATGTCTGTCCCTTCATGTATACGTCTCCCGCCGAAACCACGAGCATCTCCCCACGTACTTCGGTAGCTGTAGTTATAAGAGAGAGGGACTGGGAAACGGTGTTCTGTGAGTTCTACTGTTTGGAAGGTCTCAAACACTTTCGCATTATTTGAAATGGCTTGAACGGATAAGTCACGTTGGTAGTAATTCCAAACGGCAATCTTCAAATCTTGATCTGTTGTCCCGTATCCGGATAGGTAGGAGGCCATTGTGTAAAGAATATCAAGGTCGTTTGTCTGGTCTGCAATGCCATCTCCGTCTCCATCTTTCCCAAGTCCATTAAATATAGATATTGTGTCTTCTTCTTGTGCATGATGACTTGAAGGGTTTGTCGGACCAGCCCATCTCTCAATTGGTATAGTTATGGAGATGAATTGGTTGGAGGCGTGTTCTTTATGGATATGCTTCTCGTATTGGTCTACTGCAGCAAGGAACGTCCACGGAACATGAGTGACACTCTGAATGGATTTATATAAGGACATACGCTCTTCATATTCGTTCTTCTCGGTACTATCTTCTGCAGCCATGGCTGTGTAAGGTACGATGAAAAGGGCGCATGTCATGATTAGTAAGAATCGTAGCAAATGGGTCTCACCTCCTCGAATGATGTTAGTTTGCGTCACTATAGTTATTTCATAGGTGGAAAATATTAAAAGAGGAGGAGGAATTAACGCTCGGATTACCATTTTATCCCAAGAGAGCAAGATGATTATAGTTACATGGCATGATTCAATAAGTAAGACTGTCGAGAAGAATCTCAACAGTCTAAGTTTGTTATTGCATATTCAGTTTTTCATTTTTCATTTCATCGGTTCGCATTTCTTCGTCATCCGCTACGTCTCGTTTGTCTTTGAAGGAACGTGTTTCATCGTTGTAAGTGTCTTCACCTTGAGGCGATTTCTTCATCTTCTTCACAACAGATTCTACATCGTCCCGATACGTTTTCTGTTGAAGGTTCTTTGTGCTTAATGCTTCAAGGTCATCAAATGTTTCTTCTGTATCGGACACGTACACTTCGTAGTAGCGAGGTAAGACAGACTGAGCGGTTTTCTTGGCAATGTCTGCAGCATAATTCTTGTTTTGATTTCCTTCATATTTATACCCGACTAACACTTCAGCATCTGTCACTACAGTCGCAACATCTTCAAATCCCTTTGTTCGTAGCAGCATGCGTGACACTAGATCGGACGCTTGCTCACGATCCATCACTGCGTACCGGTTTTCTGATTCATCATTGGCGACTTGGTCTTTATTGTATCGCACATACCCGACACGATTTGTGACGTTGTTGTCATATTCATTACCACTTTTTGATGTATAGCTGAAGTTCTCATTGTTTCTGTCACCAAATCCATAAGAGATTTTGTTGTAGGATTCATTTGGGTTGGTCATGTCGAATGCTTCGTCGTTTTCTTCAGCCCCACATCCTGAAGCAATTAGGGCTGTTGCAAGCAAAGCTGATGCAAACCATGGTCGTTTATTCATCGCATACCCTCCTGTTCATTCAAAGGTCTTCCCCATTCATAGGTTGGATTAAATTTCGTTCTTCATGCTAGAAAATGTTGCCCAAGAATGAAATGAAGAGGTAACACAATTCAAAATATGATACACTAGAGGCAACTATAGAGGTGATGAACGTGATTGAAGTACAAGGGAAAACGTATGAAATCATACATGATGAGAAGAATGGTTTCGTGCAGGAAACGTTAGAAGAACGATATAGCGATATTTTAACGAAATACGATTTTATTGTAGGGGATTGGGGTTATGGTCAGCTTCGTTTAAGAGGGTTCTATGACGACCAAAACCCGAAGGCTTCATTCGATACGAAGATTAGCACGCTGAATGATTATTTACTGGAGTATTGCAACTTTGGATGTGCCTATTTCGTATTGAAACGTATCGATCGGTAAGAGATTCAGCTCATACTAGAAAAAAGGGGGTCGAGTTGTGACCCCCTTTTTTTAATTATGTTACTGGTTATTTTCTTCTTGGGAAGGCTTTACATCTTGATTCGGATGGTCGTGGGTTGGGTGTGATGCTGGGTCTTGCCTCGGCAAGTCTTCGTGTAAAGATTTATTCTCGTAATTAAAGGCACTGTAGGATCGCTGGCCTTCTCGCCAAGGAGTGCTTTTGTTCAGAACGGCTTTCTTCTTGTTACGAGGGGCGCCATAAGGGCCTTCAGGTAACTGTTCAGGAGTCACATAATTACGCATAGCTTCAACATTTGCAAAATCAGAATAATGTTCTTTCTTATTCATATAGAAACAGCCTCCTTCCGCACTAGTGTGTACGGAAGGAGGCTGTTTCATTATAAGTAAGACTTAATAAACGTTCTTAATTCTTCTGCTTCCATTTGAGAGAAGTTGAGAGCGTGCTCCAGATACCCTTCGTCATACAAGTTAGCTAGCTCAATTTTCGCGAAGCGATTGTCTTGAAGGTCTAGGACAAGTTTCTCTTCCTCGTTTTGCTCATGGGAGAGGATGGCTAGGTCGTAGCGTTGAATATCTCCCATAAAGCTAATGTACCTAACGTCTGCTTGCTTAATGACATCTTGAATAACTTCCATTTCATCGGACATGGTACGCACTCCCTTCAGAATGGATTAGGATTCTTCACGTAAGTCTGGCTTTAAGTCTAAATGATGATTGGCTTGAATGAAGCGGACGGTTCTCGTCTTCGAGCGCATTACAATGGAATGCGTTTCCGCTGTATCTCCGCCAAGGAATCGTACTCCATTTAACAATTCACCTTCTGTGACACCGGTAGCGGCAAAGATGGCATCATCACTTTTCACAAGGTCATTCATCGTTAAGAGCTGTTCTGGGTCGTCAAGTCCCATCTCCATGCAACGGCTACGTTCTTCGTCATTTTGAGGGAGGAGGCGTGCTTGCATGTCTCCACCTAATGATTTAACTGCAGCTGCTGAAATAACACCTTCTGGTGCACCGCCGATTCCAATGAAAATGTCGATGCCTGTTTGAGGGAGGCAAGTTGCAATGGATGCTCCTACATCTCCGTCGCCAAATAGTTTCACACGCGCACCCATATTCTGAACGCGTTTTACAATTTCGTCATGACGAGGACGTTCTTGTATAATCACGGTCAGATCGTGAATACGTTTATTATTCGCTTCTGCGACAATTTCAATCGTCTTTTCTATTGGGTCATCTAGGTGGACTCTTCCAGCAGCCTTCTCACCAACTACAAGCTTCTGCATGTACATGTCAGGAGCATGTAGTAAGGCACCTCGTTCGGCAGCGGCAATGACCGTCATGGCATTATTGTGTCCCTTAGCGACAATATTTGTACCTTCTAATGGATCGACTGCAATATCTACATTCGGGCCATCCCCGGTACCCAAGTTTTCTCCTATATATAGCATGGGAGCTTCATCAAGCTCTCCCTCGCCTATAACAACCGTTCCATTCATGGATACGGTATCGAATACGTTTCTCATTGCTGTTGTAGCGGCATCATCCGCTTCATTTTTCTTGCCGCGTCCCATCCAATGGGCAGATTTAATTGCTGCTGCCTCTGTTACACGAACAAGTTCTAACGCTAACTCTCTATCCAATTGCTTCTCCTCCGCTTCTTTAATATCCTTATATATGATAGCAGAAATATCATCAAAACTTAAATGGTAAATCGGATTATGTCGAATATAGGTGAATTAGGTTGTTTAATGGAGCGAATAGGTAGGACATAATCTGAAGAAGGGGAGAAAATTACGATGTATTTTGTGAACCGAGAAGCAATTGAGCAAACGTTAACGTACTTGGATGGTGTACTCAGCCAATATGAAGAGGGGATGGCGCACACGCAACATGGTAAGCTTGCCTTAGAGCGTCTTGTTCATGTGTCGATTGAGTCCATTATTGATGTAGGGAATATGATGATTGACGGATTTATTATGAGAGACCCTGGTAGTTATTCAGACATTATTGATATATTAGTGGATGAGAAGGTATTGCCTGAAGAAGAGCAAACCCCTTATCAAACCTACATAAAGTTGCGTAAAGAGCTTGTTCAATCGTATACGACAATTGACCATGACCAATTGCTAAACGAATTAATGAACCATTCCAACATGCTGAACCAATTCTCGACTCGAATTCGTTCTTATTTAGATAACGAGTTGGGTCCGGTTTCAGCCTTTACGAATTCATAATAATTAGACGAGGGAGAATTACTTACATGAAGACTTACAGCGGGTATTTAATTGACTTAGATGGAACAATGTATCGTGGTGAAGAACGTATTGAAGAAGCTTCAACATTTGTTCAGCAGTTGAAAGACAGAGAGATTCCTTATATGTTCGTGACGAACAATTCCTCCAAGCGACCATCCCAGGTTGTAGAGAAATTGCGCAGTCATGATATTCCTGCAACAGAGGAGCAAGTTTATACTTCGAGTATGGCAACTGCTGCGTACATCAAGCGTCAAAAGCCTGATGCAACCGTATATGCGATTGGTGAAGAGGGATTGCAAAGTGCGCTATCGAAGGTGGGGTTAACCTTTGGGGAAGAGCAATGCGATTATGTAGTCATTGGTATGGACAGAGAAATTACGTATGAGAAGCTTGCGAAGGCAGCACTGCTCGTTCGGAAAGGGGCGACCTTCCTCTCTACAAATGGAGATATAGCCATCCCCACAGAGCGTGGTATGCTTCCGGGCAACGGTTCCCTGACTTCCGTAATTACGGTGACAACTGGTGTATCACCCACATTTATAGGGAAACCTGAATCGACGATTATGGAGTTGGCGCTTGATGAACTTGGAATGAGAAAAGAAGAAACGTTAATGGTGGGCGACAACTATGAAACAGATATTAAAGCTGGCATGAACGCTGGCTTAGATACGTTACTCGTTCATACAGGAGTCACGAGCCGTGAAGACTTAATTGTTAAAGAGATTCAACCTACCTTCACTGTGAAGAACTTAAGCGAATGGGTCATAGAATAAAAAGGGTCGTGCGCGTCGCACGACCTTCTTAATCATCTTCTTCGTCTGTAACACTGTGGGCGAGGCGACTGGATGCTGCCGCGGCAATTGCTCCTACAATGTCGTCTAGGTACGTATGGCAATACCCATGTGATTTGTCGTTTAATTTCTCCAGAATACCAGGCTTCACTTTGTCAATATAACCGTAGTTCGTGAAACCAATCGAACCATATACGTTGACGATGGACAAGGCGATGATTTCATCCACCCCATATAGGCTTTCATCTTCAGCAATCGTTGACTGAAGAGGCTCATCCAACATGTTCTTCTCTGCTAACACATCAAGCTGGATCCCCGTTAAGATGGCGTTTTGAACCTCGCGTTTCGAGATAACACGTTCCACATTATATTTGCATTCTTCCATCGTTAAATTGTCGTGATACTTTGACTGTAAATAGTAGACAAGGTCTGCAATATCCTCAATGGTGACGCCTCTATCGTCCAACCATTGTCTAGCCTTTTTTTCTAGTGCAGTCATTACATGTTTAGTCATCTGATCACCTTTTCTTCCCTGAGATGGTAAAACTTTTGTCTTCTATTATTCCCTTTGTTCAGTATATGGAAACATACTTTGTTTCGTTCTTTTTTTGAAAGGATTTAACAGGCTCAACATAGATTGTAGTAATAGGCAATGATGGAGGGGGATGCAGAATGAAAGAATGGCTCGAACAAACGTATCTGATTCATGTCTACCAGAAGGTTTATGGCAGCTTATATGAAGGGTATTCAAGTACAGATGGGAACTTCTTTATAGTTCCGGTACCTGGTGAACTGAAGGAAGAAGCTTATGAACAAAGGTCCTTAGCAGAGTTTCTGAGAGGGGCTGGCATGGAGCAAGTAGGACTGCCTGTCTTTAATCAGGAGGGCCAGTTACTATCCGATTATGAGAACCGGAAAGTCATGTGTGTCCATACTGTACCCCATAATGGATCTATGCAACAAGGCTTAGAGATGTTGGCCTCCCTTCATCAACTGGGTGCACAATACCCGTATCAACCTCAATATGTGTCGCGATATGGAGAATGGAAGTCACTCTGGGAGCAGAAGATGGATAAATGGCATGAGCTATATGAGAAGCAGTGGAGTGAACGACCTTCTTCTTCCTATCAGCGTCTCGTGATTGAAACGTTCCCTTACATAGAGGGACTGACGGAGAATGCTATTCAGTACTTGCAGGAAACTGAGCAAGACTGGCGATATGAAGAAGGGGACCAGGGTACGGTTACCTTTCAACGATTCCAATTTGACACGTTTAATCAGCCTTTATGGCCGACTGAATTTGTATATGACCATCGTGCGCGTGATTTGGCTGAAGGAGTGCGCACCATTTTACTTCAACAAGGGAAGGATGGGTTGAGGGCAATCCGAACTCTAATTGGGCAATATGAATCCGTCTCCCAACTATCCGTCTTTACTTGGAGGATGATATACGGCCGATTGCTCATGCCCATCCATTTGTTCGACAGATTAGAAGAAGTTATTATTTATGAAGATAAACAAAACGCACGCCTCGTGCACCAATTTAAAGAGCTCATGCAACAACAAGTCCAGTATGAATCTGCTTTAAAGCATTTCTTTCATGAGCTTGGAGTTGACCAGAAGCAATTACGTATCCCCATTCCACATTGGTTGAGTTAACGAGTGTAGTAGATATTCGGTCACGAGGTTTTATGGAGGTAGTAGTGGATGAATAAACCAGCCATTTATATAACAAGACAATTACCCGAGTCTGTCATTGCTCCTTATCGAAACATCTTGGATATTGAGATGTGGAGCAAATCTGAACAACCTGTAGACGCATCAACTCTTATGGATAAAGCACAACAAGTTGACGGGCTGGTGACGATGTTAAGTGATCAAGTCTCGTCTGAACTGCTAGGCACAGCTAAAGGCCTGAAAGCCGTTGCTAATCTTGCAGTTGGATTTGACAACATTGACCTAACATCCGCCGAAGAAAATGAAGTGGTCGTGACCAACACACCAGACGTCTTAACAGAGACAACAGCCGATTTGACTTTTGCGTTGATGTTAGCTACGGCCCGACGAATTGTTGAAGCCGCCGACTATGTTCGAAACGATGAATGGAAGAATTGGGCTCCTTATTTACTAGCAGGCACAGACGTCCATCATAAAACGATTGGGATTGTAGGCATGGGACGGATTGGAGAGGCGGTTGCTCAGCGTGCGAAAGGGTTTAATATGAACATTCTTTATCACAACCGCTCAAGAAACACAGAAGCCGAACAAGCGCTTCAAGCAAACTATGCGACTTTTGAAGAGCTATTAATTGAATCCGATTATGTTGTTTGTTTGGCTCCTTATACAGAAGAAACGCATGAGATGTTCAACACACAAGCCTTTCAGAAAATGAAAGATACCGCTATCTTTATAAATGCTTCAAGAGGCAAGAATGTGGACGAAGAAGCACTTTACGATGCGCTTGTAGCTAAAGAAATTAAAGCAGCTGGCGTGGATGTGTATAGACAAGAACCAATCCGAGCATCTCATCCACTTCTCTCATTGGACAATGTCGTCGCCCTTCCTCATATCGGGTCATCTAGTGAAGAGACGAGGACGGCTATGATTCAACTCTGTCTCGACAATTTAATTGAACTCTTTAACGGGAATGTTGCGAAAACGCCAGTTACTGAGAAGAAGCGCTTATCCACGTGATAAGCGCTTCTTTTTGTATGTGGTATAATTGATTTAAAAATCTGTAAATTCTAAAAAATACCTTGTAGAAATGAAAGAGAGTCGATATAATGTCCATTATAGAAAAACGAATGTACTCTCTAAAAAGACGGTGAGGAGTGAAGCGTATGAATTCCATCAAGGTAGGATTGTGTGGGCTAGGAACAGTTGGGTCTGGGGTTGTTCACCTTCTGTACCATCATCAGGAGAAGATTATGCACGATACAGGTTCAGCTATTGAAATCAAAGGCGTGCTAGTTTCTGATTTATCTAAAGTACGAGCGGGTGTCCCCGATGGAATAAAGCTTACTGACCAACGTGAAGATATTCTAGGTGATGATTCCATTGACCTCATTGTAGAAGTCATGGGAGGCGTTGAAGATGCGTACCAATTAATCAAGGGTGCCTTGCAGAAAGGTAAACATGTTGTAACTGCGAACAAAGACTTAATGGCTGTGCACGGGGCAGAGCTATTAGCAATTGCTAACGAGAATATGTGCGATTTAAGATACGAGGCAAGCGTAGCTGGTGGTATCCCAATTATTCGCTCCCTAACGGACGGTTTGGCCTCAGATAAAATCCATAAAGTTGTTGGAATCTTAAACGGAACGACCAATTACATCTTGACTAAGATGGTGGATGAGGGGAGGAGCTTTGAAGATGTACTGAAAGAAGCTCAAGAGTTAGGTTTCGCAGAAGCAGATCCAACTTCTGATGTTGATGGACTTGATGCAGCTAGAAAGGTAGTCCTATTAGCTACGCTTGCCTTTTCCATGCCTGTGGAACTAGAGGATGTAAGCGTAAAGGGAATTCGGAATCTTTCTTCTAGGGACATCGACTATGCAGAACAACTTGGTTATACCTTGAAATTGGTGGGCATTGCTGCCAGGGACCAAGAACGAGTTGAGCTAAGCGTTCAACCTACGTTCATTGCGAATAATCATCCCTTAGCTTCTGTTAAGAATGAATATAACGCTGTGTACGTATATGGCGATGCTGTAGGAGAGACGATGTTCTTCGGACCTGGTGCTGGTCAACTGCCAACTGCAACAGCAGTTGTTTCAGATGTCATGGATGTCGTAAAGAACATTCGCTTAGGAGTAACCGGACAGTCTTCCTTCCTTCCACAGTATGAGAAGCGCCTCAAACCATCGGATGAGGTTGTTTCCAAATACTATGTAAGACTAGAAGCGAAGGATCAAACGGGAACATTTCTCGAAATTACAAACGTGTTCGCCCAGAATGAAGTGAGCTTTGATAAAATTCTTCAATTGCCGCTCGTCTCAAATGAAAAAGCCGAAATTGTAATGGTTACCCACAGAGCGAGTGAACACCAGTTAGAACGAATTTTAAATGGGCTTGAACAATTAGATGTTGTTGAAGGGGTCTCAAGCTACTACCGAATTGAAGGGGAGGGAGCTTAGATGGGATGGAACGGCCTGCTGCAAGCATACAAGTCATGGCTCCCTATAACAGAGAATACACCTCTGCTGACGCTTCACGAAGGAAATACGCCCTTGATGTATTTAGAGAAGCTTTCTAAAGAATTGAACATTGAAGCCTATGCCAAAGTAGAAGGGGCGAACCCGACTGGTTCATTTAAAGATAGAGGCATGGTAATGGCGATGGCGAAAGCTTTGGAAGAAGGCTCAACTGGTGTTGTATGCGCGTCTACAGGGAACACATCCGCGTCTGCAGCAGCCTTTGCAGCTAGGGCGGGTCTTCGTTGCATCATTGTCATCCCAAATGGCAAGATTGCACAAGGGAAGCTAGCACAAGCGGTGATGTATGGGGCTGAGATCTACGCTATAGATGGGAATTTCGATAATGCGTTAACGATTGTGAAGCGGCTAGCAGAAGAAGAAGGATTAACTCTCGTAAACTCTGTAAACCCATATCGGATTGAAGGTCAAAAGACAGGAGCATTTGAAGTATGTGATGGATTAGAGAGAGCGCCTGATTCCTTCTTTATCCCGGTTGGAAATGCTGGGAACATTACAGCGTACTGGAAAGGATTTAAAGAGTATCACGAGAAGAAGGGAACTGGTTTGCCTCGTATGTATGGTTTCGAGGCGAGCGGGTCTGCTGCGATTGTACGAAATGAAATTATAGACCAGCCAGAAACGCTCGCAACAGCAATTCGAATTGGCAACCCTGCAAGCTGGAAACAAGCTGTAGAGGCAACGGAGCAATCCGCTGGGTCTATTGGTGAAGTGACAGACGATGAAATTGTAGAAGCCTATAAGTGGCTGGCGAGAAACGAGGGAATCTTTGCTGAACCAGCATCGTGTGCATCTATAGCAGGTGTGTTCAAAGCCTATAGAAATCAACAATTCCAGCCAGGAGAAGTAGTCGTTTCTGTCCTAACCGGGAATGGTCTTAAGGACCCTGTTACTGCCGTCGATGTACATACATTTGATTCTACTGTGATTGCAAATGAGTATGAATCCGTAAAGGCAGCCGTCAAAGGGAAAGTTCTGCAATGAAACATGACTCCCTTGTAATCACTGTACCTTGTAGCACATCTAATTTGGGACCTGGTTTCGATTCAATCGGAGTGGCTCTGAATCTTTATTTAGAAGTAGTTGCTGTACGGAGTGAGGTATGGGCTTTCCATTCAGAAACCCCCTCACTTACTAACCTACCGACTGGGACAGATAATCTTATTTATAAAGCTGCTGAATTTACGGCTTGTAGGTATGGGAAGACTTTGCGACCTTATCGGGTGTCAATTTCAAGTACGATCCCGATGGCGAGAGGGTTGGGGAGCAGTGCAGCTGCAATTGTAGCCGGTATTGAACTTGCTAACAAGTCGCTAGGTCTGCAATTGACAGATAGAAACAAAGCACTATTGGCAAGCGAATATGAAGGTCATCCGGACAATGTAGTGCCGTCCATTGTAGGTGGGGGAGTCGTTGCACATTATGAGGAAGGTCAAATTGAATGGGTGAGTGTGCCTTTATCTCGAGCTTCCTTTGTGGCTGTTGTTCCTTCTTATGAATTGAGCACAACGCAGTCACGGCAGGCGTTACCTCCTTCATTTGCGTTTCAGAAGTCGGTGTATCAAAGCTCGGTAAGTAACATACTTGTGGGGGCTTTAATGACTGAACGATACGACTTGATTGGAGAGTTTATGGGGAAGGATGTGTTTCATCAACCGTATCGGAAACGCTTCATTCCTCATTTTGACCGTATTTATGACTACATGGGTGAGTGGGCATACGGGACATTTCTAAGTGGGGCTGGTCCAACGATGCTTAGCCTTCTAAAGGAACCAGCTAAGATCGATGAGGTAAATCGATGGCAAGAGGATTTCCCACAATTCCAATGGATCCCTCTATCTGTAAGCAATAGTGGGGTTGAAGTAATCCCAAATAAAAAAGCAGCTGGCACATCGTAGCCAGCTGCTTCTGTCATTATTAAAAGACTTGCTCTACTTCGTAAATACCAGGGACCTGTTCGGTCAACGCGCGTTCAATCCCAGCTTTCAAAGTGATTGTCGAACTTGGGCAGCTTCCGCAAGCACCCATAAGACGTAGGCGTACAATGCCTTCTTCTACATCCACGAGTTCTACGTCTCCACCGTCACGTAGTAAGAAGGGACGAAGTTTATTCAATACTTCTTGAACCTGTTCATTCATCATCCATCTTCTCCTTTCTTAATATCTATTATAAAATGGAATCAACGAAAAATCTATGTTTACATCGATTTTTCATCGTCGTCGTTGTCAGTTACTATGTTGAGAACGATTATCATTTTATCGCGTTTTGTGCGTTTTGTAAATTACTTGGAATTTTAGTGGAGGGGTGATGGGATGAGTCAAACGATTATAGAAGTGTACGGGGCAGAACAGCTATGCGCAAGTTGTGTCAATCTTCCAAGCTCTACAGAAACATATGATTGGATCCAAGCAGCAATTGGGCGAACATTTGAGACGGAAGACATTGCGTTTAGCTACGTGGATATTCACAAGCCTCTAAAGGAAGCAGAGAGAAGCTTTGCACAACGTATCTTGAACGATGAATACTATTATCCAGTGGTCCTCGTCAATGGCAAGGTGGTAGGTGAGGGAAATCCAAGATTGAAATCCATCTACAAAGCACTCGAAGATGCTGGCATAGAGCGGATACGAGACGATAGAAGGTAGAAGCACGAACGTTGTTTTCCTAATAGTGTTATGGTAGCATGACCTATGAGTAGGGGATTCATCATGAATGAAGAGGTGAAATGATGGGTCCAATTATAGAATTTTGTATGAATAATTTAGCCAGTGGATCTGAACGTGCAAGAGAACTGTTAGAGAAAGATCCTGAGCTTGATGTTATAGAATATGGTTGTCTTAGTCACTGTGGCCTTTGCGCCCAGTCCCTGTTTGCTTTAGTCAATGGGGATCGTGTAACAGGAGAAACTCCTGAGGAATTGGTGGAAAATGTTTATAAGCATATGGAAGAGAATCCCCTGTTCTAAAGAGCCGCTATTATCTAGAATAGCAAGGCGATGCCAATCAGGCATCGCTTTCTTTATAAGGAGAATTTTCGCAATATAGTCACTATTGCTATGATTACTAACTATATGAACTGTTTTATACATACAAGTTTACATGAATAAGGATATATTGTTAAAATATTTACAGGTGTTTTTAGCAAGATAAAGGATTCAGACTAAAGAAAGAGGGTAAAGTTTCCAATGGGAGAAGTTTGGTATTTCATAGACTCAGGTAATGCCTCCCCTGAATGGAATATGGCGTTAGACGAGAAACTAGTAAGTTGGCATAGTGAGGGGAAGATTCCGCCAGTTATACGATTTTACGGTTGGAACCCTGCTACACTATCTGTCGGATATTTTCAAAAGTTAAAAGGCAAAATCGACCTTGAAGCAGTGGAGAAGCATGGATATGGATTAGTAAGAAGACCAACGGGTGGCCGAGCGGTCTTACATGATAAAGAGTTAACATATAGCGTTATTGTTTCAGAGAAACATGAAGCCATGCCTAAAACGGTTACGGAAGCTTACCGTGTCATTTCAGAAGGACTGTTAAACGGCTTTCGTAACTTAGATATTCAGGCTGATTTCTCTATACCTGAAGGGAAGCTCCAACAGACTGGTTCTGCCGTTTGCTTTGAAGAACCTTCTTGGTATGAACTGATTGTTGAAGGTAGAAAGGCAGCGGGTAGTGCACAATCCAGGCAAAAAGGTGTCATCCTTCAACATGGTTCGATACCAATTGAAGTGGACGATGTGGCGCTATTCGATATGTTTATCTATCCGAATGAGCGTGTGAAAGAACGCGCACGTAAAGCATTCGGAGGGAAAGCAGCTGCGATTAATGAAGTGGCAGCCACGCCAAAAAGCTTAGAGGAAGTCAAATCAGCATTTAAACAAGGATTTGCTGCTGGATTAGATATCGAGTTAGAGCATTATACGTTAACAGAAGAACAAATTGAGGAAGTAAATGAGCTAGCTATCAATCGGTATAAGTCTGACGAATGGACATACTATCGTTAGGTAAACGTAAGCGAATAGAGGAGTGTTATCATGCCAAAGTATGAGCATAAGAGAAAACCAGAATGGTTAAATATTCAAGTGAAAACGAACAAGACTTACAACCGCATGAAAAAGATGATGCGCGAACGTGGCTTACATACAGTCTGTGAAGAGGCAAGATGCCCGAACATTCATGAATGCTGGAGTGAACGTAAGACTGCCACATTTATGATCTTAGGTGATACTTGTACACGTGGTTGCCGCTTCTGTGCGGTTAAGACAGGTCTACCTAATGAATTAGATCGACAAGAACCAGAAAAAGTAGCAGAGTCCGTAGAAATTATGGAGTTGAAGCACGCCGTAGTAACGGCTGTTGCCCGTGATGATTTAGATGACGGTGGTGCATTTATTTTCGCTGAGACCGTTCGTGCGATTCACCGCCGTATGCCTGGGACAACAGTTGAAGTTCTTCCATCCGATATGAAAGGGGACTATGAGAGTCTACATACCCTCATGGATGCAGGACCAGATATCTTTAACCACAATATTGAAACCGTACGTCGTCTTACACCAACTGTACGTTCTAAAGCGACCTACGACCGCTCTCTTGAACTACTTAAACGAGTGAAAGAAGTGGCACCGAACACACCTACAAAATCAAGCATTATGGTAGGACTTGGGGAGACAAAAGAAGAAATTATTCAAGCGATGGACGACCTTCGTGCTCATGATGTAGATATCATGACGATCGGCCAGTACTTGCAGCCGACGAAGAAGCATCTAAATGTAGAACGTTACTACCATCCGGATGAATTTGAGGAGCTTCGTCAAATTGCCATGTCCAAAGGATTTACGCATTGCCAAGCTGGCCCTCTTGTTCGTTCTTCTTACCACGCAGATGAGCAAGTAAACGCAAGCTCTGCCCAGCGTCGTATTAAGTATATGAAGGGGTATGAAGAGCAACACGAAACAGAATTAGACCAAGTGAACTTCTAAGAATACTAAAATACCGGATTCCAACTTTAATTGGAGTCCGGTATTTTTATTGTGCGAGGGAGCGCTGTAGCTTTTGGTCTTCGCGTGTTTGATACCACTGGTCCCGAGCCAATTCTACAATCTTCGGATCAAATACAGTATTCTTCTGTTGGATCACTTTAGAGAAGTAAAATACAGCCGATGCGTGTTCTCCTAGTCGTCTCTTGCATTCTCCAATTAAGTAAAGAATCTTGAGTGGATTCATCTCAGTAGAATGACGGTCTGACTCTGAATAAGCACGCTCATAGCTTGTTACAGTTAACCTCATAAACCGCTTTTCCTGTTCTTTCATATCCAATTTCCGATATAGCCAGACTAATCGTAAATAAAGTCCTGCTAGCACAACGGATTTTTCTTTCTTTAACGTTGCTGTATAGACAGCTAGCTTATAAGTATGAATAGCATCTTCTAGTGAGCGTTCATGTGAGAAATCTTGTGTACGATACTTGTCAACTAGGTTGGATTTTATCTCTCTCTTCGTACCTGGCGGAAACCAGGGGGAAAACTGGTCAGTAGAGGTGAATCCGCAACTTGGACATACAAATGTGTTATAAAGAACCGGGTCGTAACGCTCAACTTTGTAGTACGTGCAAAAATCAGAATCCGTAACTACAGGTGTTGTAAAGCGGGACCGAACTTTCTTAGTAGGATAAGTCGTTGAACAAAAGGTGCAAGTGATCTGCTTGTCATATAATGGTTCTATAGACGGATTCATTATACCAACTCCATGTACAAGGTATAGGTATAATATACTAAAAGGGGTAAATGGTCGCAATCTTAATTAATTGAAGTTTCAAACACAATCATTCAAATAAAGAGAAAATTCTTCTATACTAATACAAAGGAACATCAGAGGAGGAACGTACGAAATGGAAATTCCATATACAAAAATGCACGGGTTAGGGAATAGCTACATTTACTTGAACTTATATGATATAGATCTAAGTGAAGAAGAATTAGCACCTCTTGCGATAAAGGTAGCAGATGTAAATACAGGTATTGGGGCAGACGGAATGATTCTGATTCATCCAACTGAGGAAGCCGATGTCGGAATGAGAATCTTCAACAAGGATGGTTCTGAAGGAAAGAACTGTGGCAATGGTTTGCGCTGCGTGGCTAAATACGCTTACGAGAATAGCCTTGTTCATAAAGAAACTTTCACCATTGAAACGAAAGCTGGATTTGTTACCGCTGAAGTTCATGTACAGGACGGGGCGGTCTCAACGGTAACGGTAGATATGGGGGAACCAAAACTTCAACGACCGGAAATCCCAATGGTCGGAGAAGACGTGAAGGTGATCTCTGAACCATTTGAGACGAGTCAAGGTGTGTATGACGTTACAGCTGTATCTATGGGGAATCCACACGCAGTCTTTTATGTAGAGGATATTGAGGGTGCTCCTCTATATGAACTAGGGCCAGAGATTACGGATGACAAGCGCTTCCCAGAAGGTGTGAATGTAGAATTTGTACAAGTTGCATCAACTACAGAATTGCACTTTCGCGTTTGGGAGCGTGGGTCAGGAGTCACTCAAGCTTGTGGTACAGGAGCATGTGCAGCAGCAGTGTCTTCTGTATTAAATGGTTACTGTAACGTTGGAGAGCCTATAACCGTTCATCTAGCTGGTGGTGATTTAATCATCAAATGGGATGAAGAGAACCATGTATGGATGACGGGGGCAGCGGAGACAGTAGCAACGGGTGTCTATTATTGGAAACAGGAAAATTGAAACATGCGGAAGATATCTTGTATACTGACAGTAAGATGTAAATGAAGGAGGGTATCAGGATGCTATTGAACATTACGGATAGTGCGAGTCTTCAAATCCAAGAAATGATGAAGGATGAAGAAGAAAACGTCCTGCTCCGATTCGGTGTAAAAGGTGGAGGCTGTAGCGGTCTTTCCTATGCAATGGGATTCGATTACGAACAAAAGGAAACGGACCAAACGTTTGAAGCGAACGGAATTTCAGTAATTATGAATAAAGAAGATGCAGCGCTTGTCGAAGGAACAACCATTGATTTCAAACAGAACATGATGGGCGGCGGATTTACAATTGATAATCCAAACGCGATTGCATCATGCGGTTGTGGATCGTCCTTTAAGACGGCGTCAAACGCTGGTACACCATCTGAGAATTGCTAACAACTCTTCAACCTTCTCCAATCCAATTGGGGGAGGTTTTTTTATGGTTCATGGGGATGGTCATCCTCATAAGTAAACCAATTGGTGAGTTGCTCAACTCCGTTACCGATAAGAAATAAGGCATAGAACCAGCTCATTCGAATCCCTCCATTCTTTCTATTCTCTTAGAAAGCAACTTGAAAACGAAAGGTTATCTGGTTATTATCTCCTTAAATTTAATAAAGTAAGCACGAAAGCACTTGAATGGTAAATGGTAGTGGCTTACTTTAGCGCTCGAGTGTCCTATACGAATAGAGAAAACGCCTGTTCCTAATGGAACAGGCGTTTCAACGTTCTATTGTCCAAATAATGAGGTAGAGTGTTTCGGCTGAACTTTCGCTTCTGGGTCCATGTAGGCCTTCGCGTTGTTGACCGCCGTTGGGCCTTCACCGAATCCTGATGCGATTAGTTTCACTTTACCAGGGTAAGTAGCAATGTCACCAGCAGCGTAAATACCAGGGATGTTCGTCTCCATGCGAGTATTGACTACGATGCTGTTCTTCTCAAGTTCTAACTCCCATTCCTTTATCGGTCCAAGGGAAGAGACGAATCCGTAGTTTACGATTACAGAATCAACATCAATCGTTTCAACTCTGTCTCCTTTAGATTCTTTCAGTACAACTTGCTCGACTTTGTCTGTACCGATTAACTCTTGTGGTGAGAAAGGCGTCATGATGTTAATGCTTGAATTACGCAATTGCTCTACACTATGCTCGTGTGCGCGGAATTTATCACGACGGTGGACGATGGTAACGGATTTCGCAATTGGCTCAAGCATAAGCGCCCAGTCTACTGCTGAGTCTCCGCCGCCTAGCACCATCACATTTTGTCCTGCGTATTGTTGCATATCTTCAACATGGTAGTGAAGATTCTTTCCTTCAAATTCACGAGAACCTTCAAGTTCAATGCGACGTGGTTGGAAGGCTCCATTTCCTGCTGTCACAATGATTGTACGTGTGTAATGTACAACCTTATTTGTTGTCAGCTTAATGGTTCCATCTTCTAAACGCTCTACAGTTTGTACTTCTTCTTCAAGGGCGATCGCAGGGTCAAACTGACCAGCTTGTTCTTTTAAGTTGTCTACTAGCTCTTGAGCTTGTACTTTAGGGAAACCAGCTACGTCATAAATATATTTTTCAGGGTACAATGCGGACAGTTGTCCTCCAAGTTGAGGAAGACTTTCAATAATTTTCACGCTTGCCTGTCGCATTCCTCCATAAAAGGCTGTAAATAAACCGACGGGGCCGCCGCCGATAATGGTAATATCATATACTTGATCTGACACGACATAATCCTCCATTCTTCTTCAATCATGCCCTCATTTTAACACATTCTTTACCTTTTGCTATTTTTAATCACAAAAATTAGGCACTAGCAGGGAGAAGTATGAAAATTTAGATTCTCATAAATCGACATATAAGGGTTGAAAATTGGGGAAAAAAGGACTAAGATATTTTTAGAAAATATTTTACGAATTTATGACAATTCTATAAACAGGGTATGTCTTTTTTTATGTCCTAGTTCGTGAAGTGAGTCACAAGCGAAAATGTTTATTTTCATGAATCGGGAACTGCATTAGCGCTAAAACTATAGTGGGAAGTGATAAGAATGAATAGACCTAATATTGTCGTTCTTGGTGCTGGTTACGGCGGGATGATTACGACAACTCGCCTACAGAAAATGCTTGGTGCCAACGAAGCCAATATCACTTTAGTGAACAAGCATAATTACCATTATCAAACTACATGGCTTCATGAAAACGCAGCAGGTACGTTGCACCAGGATCGCACTCGTATCAAAATTTCTGACGTAGTTGATACAAATCGTGTGAATTTCGTTCAAGATACAGTTGTTTCAATCCAACCTGAAGAGAAGAAAGTTAAGCTTGAAGACGGTGAATTGGATTATGACTATCTTGTAATCGGACTTGGGTTCGAAGCAGAAACATTTGGAATTAGCGGATTGAAAGAACACGCATTTTCCATTACGAACATTAATAACTCTCGTCTAATCCGTGAGCATATTGATTACACATTCGCTCAGTACAACAACCAAAAAGATGAACATAAAGAAGACTTGAACATCGTAGTTGGTGGTGCTGGTTTCACTGGTATCGAATTCGTAGGTGAAATGGCAAACCGTATTCCTGAGCTTTGTGAAGAATACGATGTTCCACGCGATAAAGTTCGCTTAATCAACGTAGAGGCTGCTCCGACAGTTCTTCCAGGCTTTGACGAAGCTCTTGTTGAATACGCAATGAACCTTCTTGAAGGAAAAGGCGTAGAATTCAAGACAGGTACAATGCTTAAAGAAGTTCGTGAAGACAGCATCCTTGTTGAGAAAGATGAACAGCAAGAAGTTATCCCAACCAATACAGTCGTATGGGCAGCAGGTGTGCGCGGTAACTCTATCGTGGAAGAGTCTGGCTTTGAAACAATGCGTGGCCGTGTGAAGGTTACTGAAGACCTTCGTGTATCTGGTTACGACGATGTCTTCATCGTTGGTGACTGTGCGTTAATTATTAACGAAGAAACAGATCGCCCTTACCCACCAACTGCACAAATTGCAATCCAAGAAGCCGTTCAAACTGCGAAGAACCTCCAAACGCTTGTACGTGGCGGAGACAAGCTTGAAGGCTTTGTTCCAAACCTACAAGGTACAGTAGCATCTCTTGGTGAAGGGAAAGCGATTGGTGTTATCCTTGATGGCAAGAAATTATTCGGTTGGACAGCTTCTGTTATGAAGAAAGTCATCGATAACCGTTACCTATTGAAACTAGGCGGCATCGGTCTACTTCTTAAAAAAGGGAAGTTCAACATTTTCACGAAATAATAGCAAAGAAAGCAAAGGCGACGAGCCTTTGCTTTTTTTTATGGAAGGATATAAAATAAATGTAAACCATTACAACGAACTAAGAAAGATTCACGGCTTTCGTTAAGGGGGATATTCGTTTGGGGTTTAACATCGTACAAGCTTTTGTTTCTGTATTGTTATTTTTTGTTTTGTTCTTTGGGATTTCTTTCATTGTGAACATGCTCTTCCGTAAAACGTGGGTGATGGCAATTGTTTATCCGGTCATTATCATCTTTATTATTGATAATATTGGAATTATGGAATATTTCACCGCGCCTAGTACGTCCGTTCAGACCGCGTGGGGACACCTTATACGCTTAACAATTGTGGACGGTGTTATTCTTTCTTCAGGCCTAATTGGAGTGCTTGTGTCGGGTATTGTCATTCGCACGTTACGAGCAAGAGGATACCAGATGTTTTAAGGGTGCAAGTTGCTTCTTGCAATTAGAAAGGCAGAGGCCTAATCGGCTTTCTGTCATTTTTTTGTGTTTATAATTCAGAATACTCAATCTTTTAATGTGTTTTTGTATACTTTTCACCTCTTTAGGAAAGGATGACACGGAGAGAGGTGTTAACTATTGAAGAAAATAAACGTATGGCTAAATCGTATTCTTATCGTCATATTAGCTGTGGGAGCAATCTATTCAACTCTCACCACAATCTCAAACGTTTCAGCAACGGATGTGAAACGTTCGTTATCGATAGGGATAGAGACTGTAGCCGCATCGGAAGTTCCAGGCGTACATAGCCTTTACCGCTCGCTAGGATTTGAGTCTAAAGGTTTCAAGCATCGAAAGCCCCATATGAGATACATTTCCAGTCAAGAAGTAGAAGGGCCACAGAAATTGGCTGATGTCATTGACCTAAGTCAATATGAGACGGCGACCGTTTTGGCGACTGGCTATACTGCTGGTGTAGAGTCGACTGGGAAAAATCCAGGACATCCTCTATATGGCATAACCTATTCTGGCGTGAAAGTTACGAGAGACCTTTATTCAACGATTGCGGCTGACTTAACCATTTTCCCAATTGGAACGGTTCTCTTTATCCCAGACTATGGTTATGGAGTGGTAGCGGACAAGGGCGGTGCGATTAAGGGTAATAAGATTGATCTATACTATGAAACGGTAGCAGATGTATATGAGAATTGGGGAAAGAAAACTGTAGAGGTATACGTCGTGAAGATGGGTGAGGGACAGTTAACTGAGGAGCAGTTGTTAGAGTTAAATGAAACAGAAGCGCTCCAAGTCTTTCGTGAGGAAATAAAGAAGAGTTAAGCAACATAGATAAAGAGCCACAGGTGTGGCTCTTTTTTATATGAATTGATAGAGAACAACGGTTAAGATAATTCCAGTTAATCCTCCAAAGAATACCTCTATTGGTTGGTGCCCTAGAAGTTCCTTCAACTCTTCACGTTTCGCAAAGTCATCCTTGCTGTTCCAGAGCTTTGCTTCTTCCATAAAGCGTGTGAAATCTTTGGAGAGCTGGTTGAGCATAATCGCTTGTTCACCAGTTTGGCGTCGTACCCCAGTTGAATCGAACATAACAATAATCGCGAACACACATGCCACGGCGAAGATGTTCGAATCTAATCCTTCTTGAATGCCTACCCCAGTTGCGAGAGCTGTTACAGCTGCCGAGTGACTACTTGGCATTCCTCCTGTAGCAAAGGCCAATCCAGGGTCAAATTTTCTTGATGCAAGGAATTCAATGGGAATTTTGACGACTTGGGCAAAGACGATAGCGCATAAAGATGCCCAAAGTGGAAAGTTGTAGAATAATTCCATAAGCGGCGTTCATCCTTTCTGTATGTAAGAAGAGCTTTTGTCCCACATTCCCTTTATTATACCTATTTTAACATGACATTCTTGATGAATTGGTGAGAATCGTCAAAACGTGTGTTAAGAGTAAGTAAAGAATGATGACTGTTAGTTACAAGAGACACGAGCATCCCCAAACGTTTCTTAAAACCGTAACATCCCTATATTCTGTATAATAGGTGGTGGAGGTGTTGTTATGTATACAGTAAGAAAAGATGGACTCTTTGAATCTGGAAAGGCACTTGTCATTGGGTTATTCCATGAGAATAAACGGCAGCAGCCGGTTTATCAAGAATTAAATGAGCGGTTGAACCATGCGCTAGATGTCTATATCCAAAACGGGGACGTATCTAACGATTATAAACATATTTCGAAAGTTTATACGCTAAACCTCGTTCCTGTTGAACGGATTTATGTTGTAGGGCTCGGTAAGAAGAAGGAATTGACGACGAATAAGTTGAAAAATGCGTTCGGAGCGTTAGCAAAGCGTGTAAAGCAAGACGGGGTGGAGGAGCTTAGGTTCGCTCTTTCTAGTTTCACTACGAATGATCTAACGGATTCCTTAGTTACAGAGGCGCTTGCAGAAGCGGTTCAAATGGCTCCCTATGAGTTTGAGCATTACAAAACGATGAATGAACGGCCTTCAACTCGATTGCTACAGGTCGAATTGGTTTCAGTAGAAGATGAACAGCGATTGCTACAAGCGGCCAAAAAGGGGGAAGCGCTAGGGCATGGCGTGAATACAGCTCGTCACCTTGTTCAATTGCCTGGGAATTTATTGACGGCAACAGACATGGCAGCGTTTGCTCGGTCGCTTGCAGAAGAGCATGGATTTGAAATTGAAGTACTAGAGAAAGAAGACATGCAGCAGCTAGGCATGGGGGCATTGCTTGCTGTGAACCAAGGCTCTACCGAACCGCCGAAAATGATTGTACTACGTTATCAGGGGAAAGAAGTTTGGCAGAATGCCATCGGATTAGTAGGAAAGGGCATTACCTTTGACACTGGTGGGTATTCGATTAAGACGAAGGAAGGTATTGTCGGTATGAAAGGGGACATGGGCGGTGCTGCTGCTGTCCTAGGTGCTATGGATACGATTGGTCGTTTACGCCCGAAACAAAACGTGGTGGCCGTCATCCCATCGACGGACAATATGATAAGTGGCGGAGCGATGAAGCCAGATGATGTCATTACGTCACTAAGTGGCAAGACAATTGAAGTCTTAAACACGGACGCAGAAGGAAGATTAGCGCTTGCAGATGGAATTACCTACGCCAAGCATCATAAGGCTGAGAAGGTGATTGATGTAGCCACTCTTACAGGTGGGGTCATTGTGGCGTTAGGCGATGGAACGACCGGGGCTATGACGAATAACGCTTCGTTATATGGCGAGATTGAAACGGCCTCCAAAGTTACGGACGAGCCAATTTGGCAGTTGCCTTATAACAAGCAGTACCGTGATAAAGTTCGGTCTAGTGAGTTGGCTGACCTGAACAACTCTCCAGGTCGTAAAGCGCACGCAATCATGGCCGGAGCATTCTTAGCGGAATTTGCAGAACAAACGCCATGGGTCCACCTCGATATCGCAGGAACCGCTCAATCAGATACCGCTACGGACTTAGGACCAAAAGGCCCGACAGGAGTTATGTCTAGAACATTAGCTACTTATATTCTCGGTCAATAACAGGATTGGTTACAAATTTTTTGAGGGTGCGGGAAATAGATAGGATAGAACACGTCTAGTAATCTAGGCGTGTTTTTATTACGCATGGTTTGGAATGACTTGAGTGTTGTGGAACCCTTACATCCATCGAATGGCTAAGGTAAGCTTACAACATTCATAATCTCCAGTCCGTTTCGTTAAGACAACGGTTAAATTATCGGGATTATAATCAAGTGTGAAGGGGTGAAGTAAATTTAACTGCTTAAACATCGCCACGACTTCATTGTGGTTGGATTGTTGAGCATGCTCCATGACTTCGACTGAAAATGTACGAGAAGTTGACAATTTACTTGTAATCTTTTCAGCATCTTTATATAAGGCGGAGAAATTATCGGCCGATTGAATAAATCGATCTGGATTAATGTCTGGAAATTTCTTTTGTCTTGTAGGTACGAATGCTGGGTATATAACATGTAAGCAAACCGGTACATAATACACGTACATCCTCCTCTCATCCATACACTATATGTGTTGGCTTTAGCGTGCATGAAAAAAAGACCTGAACGCTCGGGTTCAGGTCTTACTTCATTAGTCTTGAATGGCTGCTTCTAAAGCAATCTCAATCATTTCATTGAAAGTTGTTTGACGCTCTTGTGCGGTTGTTTCTTCGCCAGTAAGAATGTGATCACTTACTGTTAATACAGATAGCGCTTGGCGGTTGTATTTAGCTGCCAATGTGTAAAGAGCTGTTGTTTCCATTTCAACTGCTAATACGTTATAGCTTGCAAGTTGATTGAAGAGCTCCATTGCATTATCTCTGTAGAAGCTATCGCTTGTGAAGACATTTCCAACGCGGAGGTTTAACCCCTTTTGAACGCCAGCTTCATATGCTGATTTAAGAAGTGGGAAATCTGCAGTTGGTGCATAGTCAATTCCACCGAAGTTCATGCGATTCATCTGGGAGTCTGTAGAGGATGTGGATGCGAGAATGACATCGCGAACGTTCACATCCTCTTGAAGAGCTCCACACGAGCCAACGCGGATAAGTTTCTTCACGTCATAGCTTTGAATTAACTCATTCACATAAATGGAGATTGAAGGTACGCCCATGCCTGTACCTTGAACAGAGATGCGCTCACCTTTGTATGTTCCTGTATATCCATACATGCCGCGAACCTCGTTATAGCAAACGGCATCTTCTAGGAAGTTTTCTGCAATATATTTTGCTCGTAGTGGGTCACCAGGAAGAAGAATCTTATCTGCAATATCTCCCTGATTTGCACCAATATGTACACTCATATGTTGTTGCCTCCTTCTACATTATCTGATGTAAATCTACCATAGTACTAAGGGGAACACAAATGTCGGGAGAGGGTCCCATAGCCATTGAACTTGTTTTCATGTAAAATATTAGTAAGACATGGTTGGAAAGGGAGTTTGGTGTATGCAAGTTTCAGTTTCTAAGTTGCCAGGAATTGGACAGAAGATTTCGTTCCGTACAACGGAGAATAGTCAGCTCGTCCTCATTGTTCATCATACCGGAAAGAGAGAGCTTTATTTCTTTGATGATGCAGATAGCGATGAAGCGGATTTCGCAATGGATTTAACGGCGGATGAAACGAGGGAGCTAGGAGCGCAACTCTTAGGTGCTACCTACCAACCGGTGGATGCCGACAAATTAAAAGTGTTTAAAAATCAGGTCGTTATTGACTGGATTGAAATTAAGCCAGAATCTCCTATTGCTTACCATACGATTGAACAATCGGAGATTCGTAATGAAACTGGTGCGACGATTATTGGAATTGTTAAAGGAGACGACATGATTGCCATTCCGGATGCGGATACAGTGCTTCAACCAGGTGATGTTCTGACTTCAATTGGAAAGAAGGATCAGATAGCAGCACTTTCCGATTTATGTAAAGGAGAGGGTTAAGTCTGATACACATAGAGCTTCCTACAATTCTTGGAGCTGGAATCGTATTGTTGTTCATTTTCTGGCTCGGATTTCTAGGATTAAAGATCAATTTTCCAAACGTTATCCTTTACATTCTGTTAGGTCTAGTGCTTGCAGGAACGCTCCATGATAGTGAAATTCTCCATTTCGCTAGTGAAATCGGAATTGTGTTGCTCTTCTTTTTACTTGGGTTGGAGTTTAATGTTAGTCGACTTCAAGATATCGCCAAGCGAATATGGGGAGCAGGAATTCTTGATATTGTGTTAAATCTTGGCGTTGTAATGGCCATTGCGATCCTATTTGGTCTTGATTGGTTTACTGCGTTCCTAATTGGTGGGGTCACGTATGCGACTAGTTCATCAATCACGGCCAAGTTATTGGATGATCGCAGTCGAATGGCGAACACGGAAACAGAATTTATTCTAGCGTTGCTCATCTTTGAGGACTTGATTGCGCCGATTGTGGTAGCCATTCTTATTGGGATGAGCAGCGGTGATTCGTTTGCTGCTATTGATTTACTTGTATTGCTCGGCAAGATTGTTGGTTTAGGTCTTGGAGCTATCCTCTTAGGGAAATTTGTATTTAAAGGGTTCGGCACGTTCTTGGACAAGATTGATGATGAAGATTTTAAGATTGCATTGCTTATCGGGATTGCGCTCACTTATGGAGGATTGGCACTATTTCTTGGGTTGTCTGAAGTGCTTGGAGCTTTCTTAGCTGGCATCATGCTAAGTGAGGTCGGGAAGATTGAGCGAATTGAGCATACCGTTCTTCCGGTGAAAGATTTGATGCTGCCGTTGTTCTTCGTGTATTTCGGTACGACGGTTGAGCTTTTGAATGGTGTTCCGATGATTATGCTACTAATCATCTTGTTAGTCTGGTCCATGTTCGGGAAAATCCTCGTTGGTATTGTCGGTGGGCGAGTATTCGGCCTTAGTAAGCGTGTGGCCTTTCGAGCGGGATTATCCATTTGTTCTCGTGGAGAGTTTTCGGTCGTCATTGCTGCGTTGGCGGCTGGAACTACGAAAGTATTTTCAGGTATTTATATTATCGCAGCCGCTCTCCTCGGTATGTTGTTCTTTGAGAAGGCTCCCCAATTAACCAATCTCGTATATGGGAAGCCAGTTAAGAAAACAAAGTCACTAAAGGTGCCTGGTAATTAATCCGTAGCCTAGATTAGCGGAAGTATTGGCGTTCAAGGTCTAGTACATTCTCATAAGCGCGCTGATTAAAACTCGTCTCTCTCCGGTTTAACTTATTCTTTAGCTGCTCAACAGCATCTTTTAAAGAGGTCTCATAGGCTGGGATTTCATCGTCATAGTGATGAGCGGCAGCCTTTGGCACATTGGCTTTTTCTCGGAAGCTTAACGCTTTCCGTTGATGGAAGAAGACATTCTCCGTTTGGCCGGGATTGTGAAGGTCCCCTTGTTGAGGGTGCTTGTCCACAGCCAACACTTCTACGAGATAGGCTTGGCCACGGTCCTCGATAATGCGACCAATATAGATTCCGGTTTTATAGTGAGCTTTCACAAGTTGATTTGGCTCCATTCGTGTTCCCCCTTACGTGTCGTGTATCTATCTTAACAAAAGAGGAAGAGGGGACAAAGCTATTCGGGGTTTTGTTTAGTAGTTGATCTTGTAAATTGTAGAAGGGTATGATGCGACATGATGGAGTTTCTTTACTTTCCTCAGGATAAATCGGAATATATTCCTTCCGTGATCACTCTCTTGTTATTCTCTGTTACAGCGATTCTTGTGATGAGATTTATAGTAAAGTATTCTAAGAAAGAACAGGCTCGGGCAGAGTCCCAATATGAAGAATTAAGACATCAAGACGATGTCCAATCTGAGCATCGCTCCTCTTCAGACTCTTAAGTCGTTGAGGAGTTTTTTTATGGATTTAGCTTAGGAAATAGAGTGCGTTCTTTAGTCTACATCCATTATTCGTGCCATATTTAGGGGTCTAATACAGTTAGGAAACGGACAAGATAGAGAGGAGATGAACAATAAGGAGTTAGTTCTATGAAGAAACGGTATGTAAGTGCATTTCTTACAGGAGTATTGGTATTAGGGGGATGTATGAATGAAAATCGTTCCTCTTTAGAAGTTCAGATGTATAATGCATCAGGTGATGCCATAGGTACGGCAACACTTGGGGAACAGTCTGATGGTGTTGGTGTTAAAGTATCTGTAACAGGCCTAAAGCCTGGTCTACATGGAATTCATATACATGAATTTGCAAAGTGCGAAGGGCCTGACTTTAAAACCGCGGGTAACCACTTTAATCCTGATGGCAAGCTACACGGCCTTATGAACCCAGAAGGAGCACATGTTGGTGATTTGCCTAACATTGAAGCTGATGGGAGCGGACTTGCCGAAGCCGAGTTAGTCGTACAAGGGGCAACGATGAAAGATGGGAAGAAATCTTTGCTTCGTGATGAAGGGACTTCAATTATTATTCATGAGAATCAAGATGATGGAGTATCCCAACCCGGAGGAAATGCAGGGGAGCGAATTGCTTGTGGTGTGATTTCTATGAAAGAGAAAAACGGTGAGAATCCACCATCAGACCCTACAGAAACTGGTGACCAAAAGGAAAAAGAATCATAAAAAAAGCGGGATCCCCCCGCTTTTTTTATGTCTTCAACGGTTTAGAGAGCCTCGGTTATACGTCGAATACCTTCTTCGAGCGTAGCTCTAGGACAGGCAATATTGATCCGCATAAACCCTTCCCCTTCTTCTCCGAAAGAAGCACCGTCGTTTAAGCCGACCTTAGCCTTGTGTTGCATAAAGTGTTTTAATTCTTCGTGCTCTAAGCCTAGGCCTCGACAATCGAGCCATATCAAGTAGGTGCCTTCTGGCTCAATAACTTTAATCTTATCTGTAGATGTGCTGATTGTATCAATTACATACTGTTTATTGCCTTCTAGGTAATCGATAAGTTCTTGCAACCATTCATCTCCTTCGGTGTAGGCTGCCTCTAGCGCAGTAATTGCGAAGACATTAAGCATTTTTATCCCTTGGAGTCCGAATTGGCGATCAATTTTCTCTTTTTTGTGTTCATCAGGGGTTACAATATAGGACCCCTGAATGCCGGCTAAGTTAAATGTCTTCGTTGGGGATAAGAGCGTTATGGTCTCTTTAGAAATGTCTTCTGATAATGAGGCAATGGGAACGTGCTTATGGTTACGATAGATCAAATCACTATGAATTTCATCAGATACGATGGGTACGTTGTACATAAGGCAGAGGTCGGCCATTTTCCTTAATTCCTCTTCTGTCCAGACTCTTCCGACAGGATTATGTGGATTACATAGGATAAAGAGCGAGACCCCTTTCTTGAGTTCTTCTTCAAACGACGTGAAATCAATCTCATAGCGTCCCTCCCTTAAGACTAAAGGATTCTTAAGTATTTCACGCTCATGATCCTCTATCACGCTATAAAATGGCGGATACACAGGTGTCTGGATCAAGATTGAATCTCCTCGATTCGTGAGCGCTTCGACAATGGTATGCAACGACGGAACAACCCCTGGGCTATAGGTCAGCCAATCGGTGTTCGTGTTCCAGTCATGTTTAGCTGAGAGCCATTTCTGAATGGTTCCATGCACATACTCATCAGGGACGGTATACCCAAATACCCCGTGCTGAGCTCGCTCAGTCAAAGCGTCAATTACAGCTTCAGGGGCTTTGAAGTCCATATCTGCTACCCACATAGGCAGCACATCCTGATTCTCAAACATCTTCTCAACTAAGTCCCATTTGACGGAACGTGTTTGTGTGCGATCTACAATCTCTGTGAAACGTGACATGCTTATACCTCCTTAGTGACCTTTCTCTCTTCATCTTAATGTAGTTGGCGGAAGATTTGAACTTGTTCCAATAGGAAATACAGACTACCTAAGAGGTAGCCTGTTTATTTAGTGAGCAGAATACAATCATTTGCTCAGTTAATGTCTGCGGAATTTCCTCTGGAAGCAGGTGTCCAATTTTCTCGAATGTTTGTAAAGTGGCGGATGGTAGATCTTGAACCAGCCGGTATCCGAGCGACACAGGTAATACTTTATCCTCTTTCCCCCAAAACACGAGGCAATCGGTTTTTATCTTTCGTAGAAGATCAGAGTTTAAATCCCCTTCTCGATCACGAATCATCTTAGCAAGACAATGAAAAATGTCATCTTTCAAGAAGGGTTGCATATAGCCTTTTATCATCTCTTTGTTAATCATTTGAGCGTCGTATACACAATCGAGTAACGAATCATACACCCCTCGTTTGTGCAGGAAACGTTTCAACATAATTGGGAACGCTGGGAGATAACTCATCGCGTGGAACCAGAAACCTGCCTTCTTAATATAGGTGGAAGGCGCGAATAGAATGAGTTTCTCTATTCGCTCTGGATACATGTGAGCACATAGTAAAGCAATTTGTCCCCCCATTGAATGTCCAGCTACATACGCACGGTGAATACTATGCTTATTCAACAGTTCTACAATTATGGCAGCGAAGTTCCTGTAGGAAAACTGGTAGGTGCGTACTTTATCACTGTTCCCAAACGGAGGGTAGTCAAAAGCAAATACCTCATAATGCTTTGTTAACTCAGGAATCATGTAGCGATAACAAAATTTAGATGATAAAAAGCCGTGGACAAACACAATTGCAGGCTTTGGAGTAGAAGAGGGAAAGTGTTCGTAGCAAATGCGCGTACCGCTATGATCTAACCATTTCTCCTTTCCGTGAATGGTCGTCATTGTCTTCCCTCCATACCAACGTAGCGATGCTCGTTTAGTTACAAATAACCTTTTATGAGGAGGTTAAACCTGGTGATGTACGTTTAACAAACTTCAATTCATGAAGGTATTGTTAGCTTTTGCTCCTAGCGAATGAACATACGCGGTATAAAATGTAACCAAACTGAAAAAATCCAAAAAAAAAAGCAAAGCGTCTATGTACGCTTTGCATTACAGGGGGAATACGAGAAAGTCTTACAATAGTCACTATTGCCTGAAACGAATAGGGATAAACCTGAATCTTTAATTTTTATACTTTATTTCGTATAACATTTTCATGACATGCAAGTAATCCTCTTCCGTAAAATCTTTAGCCTGTCTTAAGATTAGTTTGGCACGTCTTAAACCGATTGTCTCAACGAGTGAACGGATTTCCTCGTCAATACCTAAGTCCGACTCTTCACTACCCGTTTCCATGAAATCGGAGGCGGGGACATCTAACACAGTCGAAATCTTCAAGACCATATTTGTATCAGGATGAAGCTCGTTCTGTTCGAGCTTATGTACAGTAGCAATTCCAGTGCGTAGCTTAATGGCGAATTCTTCTTCTGATAATCCTTGCTCTTTCCGATAACGCCGAATGTTCTCTCCAATGGTCATACGAATCCCTCCCGATGGAATGTTACTTCTATCATAGCACGAGAGTTATGAGAAAATTGGCGAAAATCGGAAGTAAATGTGAATCTTTCTTTAATAGGGAAAGAAAGATTCAAGAAGTTTGGATAGGTGTTTTGATACTTTGAACAAATTATGCTATAATCATTAATTGCGTGAAAAGAAAACGAGAAAATTAATTCGGGAGTTGTATATACGTATGGCAAATTATGAAGCAGGACAAATCCTAGACGGTAAAGTTACTGGAATTCAACCTTATGGTGCATTCGTTGCACTAGACGAACAAGTACAAGGCTTAGTTCACATTTCTGAAGTTACACACGGTTTCGTTAAGGACATTAACCAACACCTAACAGTAGGTGACGAAGTTAAGGTTAAAATCCTAAACATCGACGAACAGAAAGGTAAATATTCTCTTTCTATCCGTGCGACTCAGGAAGCACCTAAAGAGCAACCACGTAAGCAACAGTCTAAGCCACAGAACAGCCAAGTTAAATCTGCTGATGAGAACACAACACCAGCTGGTTTCAACACGCTTAAAGACAAGCTTGATGAGTGGATTGATCAGTCTAAAGAGCGCGAAAACACATTCCGTAAGTAATAAAAAAGTCCGGTCAATATTGACCGGACTTTTTTATATCTTATTTGACTTCAGGCTCAGCGGCGTCTGACATTTCTTCGCTAGGTTTGAATAAAAGGGAAATGACAACAAGCCCGCTAATACCTACTAGCGTGTAGATGACACGTGCAAATGCTCCACTTTGTTCTCCACCGCCAAATAGAGCTGCCACTAAGTCAAATTGAAACAAACCGATAAGTCCCCAGTTAATGGCTCCTATAATGGTGAGTAGGAGTGCCACTCGTTGTAGTACGCTCATCGTACTTTCCTCCTTCGTATAGTAGATTCAGTAATTAGAGTGACTACTTTCTGAGAAAATATACTCAACCGAAAGAAAAACATCTGTATAGAGTTCTAAACCCCTTATAAACAAATCTTTTGAAAAGGGATGGGCTTTTAGGACATAATAAAGTCCGTGCTACATATTTAAGTAAAGGAGAGATTGTAGTGGAAAATTTTGTGTTTCATAATCCGACGAAACTAATCTTTGGTAAAGAACAATTAGATCAGTTGAAGACTGAAATTCCTGCTTCTGCTAAGAAAGTATTACTAGTATACGGTGGCGGAAGTATTAAACGTAGCGGTCTATACGACGAAGTCATGAATAAATTAAACGAAATGGACGTAGAAGTTCATGAACTTTCAGGTGTTGAACCGAACCCACGTTTAACAACCGTTCATAAAGGGGTTCAAATTGCAAAAGATGAAAACATCGATTTTCTTCTTGCTGTAGGTGGCGGAAGTGTTATTGACGCTACGAAGACGATTGCAGCAGGAGCAAAATACGATGGAGATGCTTGGGACCTTGTGACTCGTCAAGCTCCTGCAGAAGAAGCTCTTCCATTTGGTACGGTTCTTACCTTAGCAGCTACTGGTTCAGAAATGAACGCTGGCGCTGTTATTACAAATTGGGAAACGAATGAGAAGTATGGCTGGGGTGCACCTGTAACTTATCCTAAATTCTCTATTCTTGATCCGACCAATACAATGACGGTTCCTCGTGATCAGACGATTTACGGCATTGTAGATATGATGAGCCATATCTTCGAACAGTACTTCCACCAGCCTACAAATGCCCCGGTTCAAGACCGTATGGCAGAAGGCGTTATGAAGGCTGTTATTGAAGCGGCTCCTAAGCTTCTTGAAGACCTAGAATCTTATGAACATCGTGAAACGATTCTTTATGCTGGGACAATCGCGTTGAACGGAATGCTGCAAATGGGATACCGTGGAGACTGGGCAAGTCACAACATTGAGCACGCTGTATCTGCTGTGTACGATATTCCTCATGCTGGTGGGTTGGCAATTCTATTCCCGAACTGGATGGAGCACAACATTGACCATAACACAGAACGATTCAAGCAAATGGCAGTGCGTATCTTTGATGTAGACCCAACAGGCAAAGACGACCGTGAAGTAGGTCTAGAAGGAATTCAGAAATTACGTGAATTCTGGAAGTCACTAGGTGCACCAAGTACACTTGGAGATTATGACATCTCTGACGATCAGTTTGATTTAATTGCTGACCGTGCAATGAAACGTGGAGCATTCGGAAACTTCCGTACGCTTGAGCACGACGATGTACTTGAAATTCTTAAGAAATCCCTATAAGGTTAAAGAAACAGGCTATCCACTAGCCTGTTTCTTTTATTACGTAAAGATTTTGTTATTGTATTCGCTTACATGGTGACCTTGTCTTGATTTACTGTAAGCGTTTCGATAAAGTGAAAAATGGATAGAAAAATTGGAGGGATACATATGACTCACATTCGTTTTGATTACGAAAAAGCGCTCTCATTTTTCGGTGAACATGAGCTCACATACATGAAAGAAGCGGTTCAATCCGCTCATCACTCACTACACGCGAAAACAGGCGCAGGAAACGACTTTCTAGGTTGGTTAGACCTTCCTGAGAACTATGATAAAGAAGAATTTGCACGCATCCAAAAAGCAGCAAGCAAGATTCAATCTGATTCTGATGTGTTGCTTGTTGTAGGGATTGGTGGTTCTTATCTAGGTGCACGTGCTGCGCTTGAGATGCTGAACCATTCTTTCTACAACGAGTTAGCAAGTGAAGACCGTAAAGCACCTCAGGTGTTCTTCGTTGGGAACAGCATCAGTGCTCCATATATCAATGAACTATTCGACGTCCTTAAAGACAAAGATGTGTCCGTAAACGTAATTTCGAAGAGTGGAACAACAACAGAACCTGCAATTGCTTTCCGCATCTTCCGTAAGTTCCTTGAAGATAAGTATGGCCAAGAAGAAGCGCGCCGTCGTATTTACGCGACAACAGACAAGCAAAAAGGGGCGCTAAAAACATTAGCGGATGAAGAAGGATATGAAAGCTTCGTAATCCCTGATGATGTTGGCGGTCGTTTCTCTGTACTTACTGCAGTAGGACTCTTGCCAATTGCAGCCACTGGCATCGATATTGAGGCGATGATGAAAGGGGCAAAAGACGCACGTTCTGAGCTAAGCAGTGAAGAGTTGTCTCAAAACCCTGCCTACCAATACGCAGCGGTTCGTAACGTCCTTTATAACAAAGGGAAGACAATTGAAATGCTTGTAAACTATGAGCCATCCCTTCAGTACTTTGCTGAATGGTGGAAGCAACTATTTGGAGAAAGTGAAGGGAAAGACCAAAAAGGCATCTTCCCAGCATCTGCAAACTTCTCTACGGACCTTCACTCATTAGGTCAATATGTACAAGATGGTCGTCGTGACTTATTTGAGACCGTTCTACACGTGGAGCAGCCAAAGAGTGACGTTACAATTTCAGAAGAAGAACAAAATCTGGATGGATTGAACTACTTAGCTGGAGAAACAGTCGACTTTGTAAATGAGAAAGCTTATGAAGGCACACTGCTAGCTCATACAGATGGTCAAGTACCAAACCTTGTATTACATGTACCAAAGCTTGACGCGTACACGTTTGGTTACCTTGTTTACTTCTTTGAGAAAGCATGCGCGATTAGCGGCTACATTCTTGGAGTAAATCCGTTTGACCAGCCTGGTGTGGAGGCGTACAAGAAGAACATGTTCGCTCTTCTAGGAAAGCCTGGATTTGAAGAACTTAAATCACAGTTAGAGAAACGTCTAAATCAATAAGTGAAACATAAGGCTGTCGAGAAGTGCTCGATAGCCTTATTTCTTATCGTTTCGAGGAGCCTTTTGGGCTCGACTATAGAAAGAGTGATGGTCTTTCCTCTTGATAGCAAGAAAGCAAAGGAGGGCTAAGCGTTGAGCTTAGCCCTTTTTTTGTGTTGATAAATTCACTCGGGATTGGAAAGCTAAAGGAAACAACAATAAGGGTGTGATGGTGTGATTGAGCTACAATCTAAATTAGAAGGGCAAGTCTACGCGCTGTACGACCTTGAACAACGGTTAAAGCCTCTTGGGTATGTTATTGGGGGGAACTGGGATTATGACCATGGTTCTTTCGATTATGAAATTGATGACGAGGTGGGGTATCAATTCTTACGTGTGCCGTTTATGGCGGAAGGACGTCAATTAGATAGCAAGGATGCGACGGTACGAATAGGACGACCTTATTTACTGTCGCACAAATACCAGCAAGGCTTGGATGACAACGTTCATGTTGGCAATTTCACAGCCTCCTTTGACCAGTTCTCTGAGCCTGTGGATCCAGATGCGGAATTCCCTGAGAAATATATTGCGGTAGGAAGAGAACTGGTGGAGGAATTAGAGCAATTATTGCTGTAAAGCTGAAAGTGTAATTAAACGATCCTCTTCCTTCACAATGGTCTCGGCAGGAGGATTAATCATCACGTATCCATCCTGCCGTATGCCAATTAACAAGTCTTCAGTCTTCATGAAGTAGACTAGACAAGATTGAAAGGACTCTCCAATCAGTTCCTCTGTAGGGATGACTTCTAGGTATTGCTGGGTAGACAATTGCGTAACAAGAGCCTGGAACGGTTCAGCAGGGTCTTTGCGATACACTTCATGAAAGAATAAGGAACTCATAAAATCATTTGAACGGATCACGGAAGTTGCACCCGCACGGTAGGCATTTTTAATTTGGGCACTTGTCAATATCTCCGTAATAATGATGGCATTTGGATTAATCCCTTTCGCAGCTACAGTCGTTAAGATGCTCATTTGATCTGCTTGCTGCTCAGATAGCGATGGGTCGGATGTAATGATAATGGACCTAGCGGAAGTGGCATTTGCCCTTCCAAGCGTATCATCGATGCATGAGTTACCTTTGATGAAATGAAGATGATACTTCCGATAAGGAACGTTGTGTAGACTCTCGTCGACTAACACAATGGATTCATGGTGGATGTATTGATTCATCATATCGATTAATTGCCTCGTCCGTTCGTTCCATCCAACTAGAATCAGGTGATCGTGTCCTTTGTAAGCCACTCTTCCTTCAGATAAATCCTGCTCATGTTGGATTGTCGTTGAAGAGACTGTTGCCATATAGAAGGTTACAATTCCTCCACCGGCTAAGATAAGAAGAATTCCAGTCAATTTCCCCGCAACACTCAGTGGGACGTAATCCCCATAGCCAACCGTTGAACCTGTTACAAACGCCCACCAAATGCCATCAAAGATGGTTGGGAAGATGGCAGGCTCTATAATTCGAATCAACACTCCGAAGAAGATCATGGCCCCTATTACGGTTATTAATAATCGAAGTAAAATCGGCGTTCGAAAATACAAACTAGATAACGTACGAATAATCATGGGAACCCTCATCTACGTAGTTTTTATTCCTTATTATGGGCAAACCCATGAATTTTATAAGGGATTTGCCACTAAATAACGAACGATGAAGCTCTTTTCCAGAAAGAATAGGGCTTGAATTTTCAGAAAAGATTGATATACTAGAAAAAACTTAACAAGTCATACTCATATAATAGCGAGGATAAGGCTCGCAAGTTTCTACCGGAGAACCGTAAATTTTCTGACTATGAGTATTACGTCGTTCATGAGACTTTTCTATAAGGGAAAGGTCTATTGCGTTGTTGGCAGAACAAGGCTACATGGATTGTGTGATACTCACATAATTCATGTAGCCTTTTTTTATTGGGGTGGCTTGTGCTTAGGAGGATGTAACGAACAATGGAGACTTTACAGAAGATAATTCAATCAGAAGGCAAGGTAGTCAATGAAGGGGTGCTCAAAGTGGATGCGTTTCTCAATCATGGAATTGACCCTAAATTGATGGATCAAATCGGTCGTGAGTTCACTTCTCGGATGAAGGGTGAACAAATTACGAAAGTTGTAACCGTAGAAGCTTCAGGGATTGCTCCTGCCGTAATGGCTGGGTTGCACCTAGGTGTACCCGTTGTGTTCGCAAGAAAAGGGACATCAACAATTCACGCTGAGCACTTGTGGAAGGCGACTGCGTTCTCGTTCACCAAAGAAGCGTATTCTGAGCTGTCCATTTCTAAGGAGCTATTGAACGATGATGACCGTGTGCTCTTTATCGACGATTTCCTCGCAAATGGAGGAGCTGCAAAAGCAATCTTATCCATTATGCGTCAAAGCGGGGCAACGCTCATAGCTTATGGTGCTGTCATTGAGAAAGGTTTCCAGGGCGGAGGAGATTGGCTTCGTGGAATGGGAGTGCGAGTGGAATCACTCGTTCGTATTTCCGGACTTCAAAATGGCACCATTCAGTTTGACGAAGAAAGGGGGGCATAAGCATGAGTCAATCCTTGAAAAACGGTGTATTCGGGTTGCAGCACGTATTAGCAATGTATGCAGGTGCTGTCATCGTGCCACTTATTGTAGGAGGGGCGCTTGGGCTTAACGGTGAAGCACTGACGTATTTGGTTTCTATTGACTTGCTTATGTGTGGAGTAGCTACAATCCTTCAAGCCTTGCGTTCTCGATACATTGGCATTGGGTTGCCGGTCGTACTCGGATGTACGTTTACGGCTGTAGCGCCGATGATGGCCATTGGACAAGCATCAGGTATAACGGCTATTTATGGGGCTATTCTCGTAGCTGGAGTTTTCGTTATTGCTATTGCGCCTTTCTTTGGAAAGCTTGCTTCTTACTTCCCACCGGTTGTAACAGGTTCGGTCGTGACGATTATCGGCATCACCTTAATTCCAGTCGCGATGGGCTACATACAAGGTGAGAGTGAATCAGGTCAAGCTCCATTGACGCACCTATTTATTTCCTTCGTTGTACTAGCAACAATCATTGGTTTACAACGGCTATTTACTGGTTTCATAAGGGCCGTGTCCATTCTTATTGGACTGGTAGGCGGCAGCGTGTTGGCTTCGTTCTTCGGATTAGTGGATTTCACTGCTGTGAAAGAGGCGTCATGGTTTCATATGCCAGAACCCTTTTACTTTGGAGCGCCTACCTTTCTATGGGGTCCCATCATCACCATGATACTAGTGGCAATGGTGAGCTTAGTTGAGTCAACAGGGGTTTATTACGCCCTCGCTGACTTATCTGATCGAGAGCTTGATGAACGGGATTTAACGAATGGGTATCGTGCAGAGGGTGTCGGGATTTTGTTAGGTGGTTTCATGAATGCATTTCCTTACACAGCGTACTCTCAAAATGTCGGTTTAGTTCAATTGTCTGGAATGAGAAGTCCAAAAGTTGTTATTACCGCTGGTGTTATGCTTGTCGTAATCGGCTTTGTACCAAAGGTCGGGGCTTTGACAACGCTCATACCTGACCCTGTACTTGGGGGAGCGATGATTGCGATGTTCGGCATGGTTATGGCTTATGGAATAAAGATGCTTAGTGCAACTGACCTTGCTCGGCAAGAAAACTTACTAATTATAGCTTGTTCTGTCGGGATTGGACTTGGTGTCACAGTTTCTCCTGAGACATTTCAACTTCTACCATCGAGTGTGCAGATGCTCACTGAGAATGGAATTGTAGCTGGTAGCTTTACAGCCATTATTCTAAATGTGGCCTTAAATCATCGCCTTAAAGAAAAGTCCCAAAAGACAAAACTTAAAAAATCAAAGCAGGTGGCCTCATAAGGGTCTACGCGACTCTACTAAAATTTCAACATACAGAAGGATATACCGATAATAAACTTGAAATGAAGTAGGAGTAGAGTTGTGAAAGGAGCCTGCAACATGAACGAAACACGTGCACAAAGGCGTGGAGCGAAACGTAAGCGAAAACGAAGACTCATTATGACGATAAGCTCCCTTCTAATGATAGGGGCACTTACTTATGTCATATTCGAATTTTCTGCTGGGTTATTGAGTGCGCGAGGAGAAACGAGCGGTGATGACCAGTATGAAGACGCCTTTCATGGAGTTGAAACTCCTACAGGTAAATCCAACATTCTAGTCTTAGGGATTGATCAACGGAGTGACGAACCAACAAGGTCGGACACGATTATGGTCGCTCAATATGACGGAGACACGAATGAAGCAAAACTTGTCTCCATTATGAGAGATTCATACGTCAATGTACCTGATTATGGATGGATGAAGATCAATGCGGCTCATGCTGTAGAAGGCGGTGGGCCTGAATTGATGAGAAAGACAATCGAACAAAATTTCGGAATCCCTATTCACTATTATGCAGTCGTAGACTTTGAAGCGTTCACAGTTGCCGTAGATACGGTTGCACCTGACGGAGTGAATATAAATGTGGAGAAAGATATGTATTACAAGGACGGAGTAGGGACAATTGACCTCGATCAAGGAGAACAGCAGCTGGACGGGGAAGAGTTGTTAGGCTATGCTCGCTTTCGAAATGACCGTTATGGGGATTATAAACGTGTAGAACGCCAACAATTGGTGATGCAGGCTGTTCTTGATGAGTTTACATCGTTTACAGGACTGACAAAGCTTCCACGTATGTTAGGTACCGTAACTCCCTATATTGAGACGAACATGGACACGAAGTCAATTCTTGGCTATGGAAGACATGTTCTGTTAAATGGTACGCCATCCATTGAAACCTTTACATTGCCAAGTGACCTAACATTCAAGGAAGAACGTGTTCCGGGTGCTGGAGCGGTGCTCACATTTGACGAACAGGAAGCAAAGCAGGCAATGGAAGAGTTTTTTGAGTGATGGATAAGGATTTGACATGCCGTCATTATGATAGAAGGACAGTCTTTGACGAAGGCTGTCCTTTTTGTTTGATCATTGGTTTCAATTGTTGATATTGATATAGTAAAGGTAAGTAGAACAAGGAGGTTAGTGCTAATGGAAAAGCAACAGCAAGACTTTTTAATGGAATTGTTATCATCCCCTTCGCCTTCTAGTATGGAGATGGAGCTTCAGAAGAAATGGATGAACTACATAAAGCCTTATGCAGATGAAGTCCGTACAGACTACGCAGGGAATGTAATTGGTATTCTAAATCCTGATGCGAAATTCAAAGTGCTTCTTGCTGGTCATATAGACGAGATTGCACTTGTCGTGAACAGAATTGATGAGCAAGGTTTCCTTCACTTTGACAAGATGGGAGGCATCAACCCGAAAGCGGCTGTAGGGATGAAGGTGACGGTGCTTGGCGCTCATGGAACTGTTCCTGGTGTGATTGGGGTCAACGCCCAACATCACGGCGGATTGAAGGGTGATTTCGGTGTCGATGATTTATTTATCGATTGCGGAGCTAAGACGAAAGAAGAGATGGAGCAATTTGTGCAGATTGGGGACCTTGCTGTGTACGACCGTCAGCCCCAAATTCTGATGGAACGGTACTTGTCAGGACGTGGATTAGATAATCGTACAGGTGCCTTTATGGTAGCGGAAGTTCTTCGTCGCTTATCACAGAAAGATGTTTCTGTAGGCGTGTATGCGGCAAGTACAGTGAACGAAGAAACAAATATGGGTGGCGCCTATTTTGCGGCAGCAGGTGTGGAACCAACCATGGCGCTCGCTGTAGATGTAACGTTCGCTACAGATTATCCGGGGGTCAATCGCAACAAACATGGTGACGTTCGGTTAGATGGGGGTCCTGTATTGGCTAAAGGAGCTCCAATCAACATAAAAATCAATCGGTTGCTTGAACAATCAGCACAAGCACTCGGGCAGAAGGTTCAGTATGAGCTCACACCGAGAATGACGGGGACAGATGCCGACAAAATGCGTCTCACTGGTAAAGGGGTGCCCATTAGTCTCGTTTCATTGCCATTACGATACATGCACTCACCTGTTGAAACTGCGAGCCTAAGAGACATGGAGGAAGAGATTCAGCTCATGGTACACATGATTGAGAACCTATCAGGTGAGGAAAGCTTGAATCCGTTAGAAGACTAAACAGGTATTGCCAAAACTTTTTACTGTTCAAATCAATCATTCCTCGTTATAATGAATATCAATATAACGATTCCATCTTCGGGGCAGGGTGAAATTCCCGACCGACGGTGATGAACCCTTTGGTGTTCTAAGTCCGTGACCCGTTAAGGTTGGCAAGTATGGTTGCTTCCTTCCTTAACGGTGGACCTGGTGAGAATCCGGGACCGACAGTTACAGTCTGGATGGGAGAAGATGTCGAGCGACGTGAGGTATGTCTATACCTCTAGTTCCCTATGCTCTTTTCCCCTGAAGTTACGTATGTCTAACTTTAGGGTTTTTTTGTGCAACCAAAATTGAAAAGAACGGGTTCGAAGTGCGCTCACCTTCATCGAGATGTGAATCGAAACATGATGAAGGAGGAGATCGATGATGCTACCAAAACGAGGTCAATCATCTAATCTGCTAAAATTAATTACCATTGCGTTTATGTCAGCTATTTCCCTTGTGCTTATGTTTATTAACTTTCCACTACCGTTCTTACCGCAATATTTAAAGATCGACTTTAGTGAGGTTCCTGCTCTTGTGGCAGCACTTATTTTCTCACCACTTGCAGGGATTGCCGTAGAAGGAATTAAGAACTTACTTTTCTTAGCCTATACAGGAGATGTTATTGGTGTTATCGCCAACTTCTTCGCAGGCATGCTCTTCATCTTGCCAGTATCTATGATCTACCATAAGTTTAAGAGCACAAAGAGTATCGTTTCTGGTCTAGTGACAGGCACAATTATAATGGCAGTCGGCATGTCTGTATTGAATTATTTCTTCATCTTACCTGCTTATGCTTGGTTCTTGGGTATGGAAGAGATGAATTCCGCTCAGGTGAAATGGATTACTGTAACAGCAGGAATCTTGCCGTTTAACGCAATGAAAGGAATCATCCTTGGTGCTTTATTTGTTCCATTCTATCTAAAGCTCCAATCTTGGTTGAATCATAAACAAACGTATGCGAAAGCTTCTTAAAATGGAAGTCAAATTATAAAAGTAGCGGTTGTCCAGATGTGGACAACCGCTTTTTCGTGTGCGATGGATTAAGATTGCTTTTCCTCTTGTTCTTCTTCAATCGTGAGGCGAGCTGTTGGCATAGCTTCTAATCGTTCAAAGGGAATGGGCTCCCCTGATTTCTCTGAAACGCCGTACGTTCCATTTGAAAGTCTGTCGAGCGCTGCATCAATTTCGTCGAGGCGGTCTTGTGCGTGGTTCGTCAGCGCAGCGTTCTTGTCTTGTTCAAATTCTTCTGTTCCTGTGTCACCAGGATGGTTATCGTAATCGGCTAGTTCGCCTACAGTTGTTTCGTGTACGCCTGTATCCTCGCTATACCCATTGTGATTATCAAGTTCTTTTAACGCTTCTGTACGTAAGGATTCCAATTGGTCTTTAAGTTGCTGTTGTTGTTGCTCGGTTAACATGTCTAACACTCCTTTAAGACTTCTTCGGTACGACTCCAATCGTACAACGGGAAATGGAAATAAGTGCTTCTTCTTCGTCGGCAATGTGAATTTCAAAAACCATACTAGAGCTGCCGATGTGAACAGGTTTGGCAATGGCTCTCACTTTTCCGTCTCGCTTACTTTTCACATGATTGGCGTTAATCTCCATACCGAAGACGTTAAATTTCGTAGGGTCTACGTTAAGGTAAGCACCAATACTTGCGGCCGTTTCAGCCAAGGCAACACTGGCGCCACCGTGTAAGAATCCCATCGGTTGATGGGTACGTTCATCCACCGGCATCGATAGGATGACTTCTTCTTTCGTTAACTTCTCTTGTTCCATTCCAAGGGTGGCCATAAGTGTATGTTCGACGTTCATGGTACATCCATCCTTTCTTTGTTATATCCGATATAGGATTTCATCAAACGCTTGTATAGGTTAGTTCTAAAGATTGGCAGCAAGTTCCTTTCTAAATAGTAAATTTTCCTCTCAACGAAAGGATTTTGTCTATAGGGGTTTGATGAATGGCCTTGTAAAAGGAATTCACTCAAAAAGTCCCTTCATAGCGCAATGAAGGGACTTAGGTTAAATCGTAAAGGGTATGAGATATTGTAGCAATAAACTAATGCCGAGTAGGAACCCGTAAAAGGTATTTGTCTGTGCTGTGTATTTCATAGCTGGCAGCATTTGAAGTGGATTATTGTGCTGTGTTGAAAATACATGTACAGCATCTCGTGCTTTTTTCATACTCAGTACGACAATAAGTGACCATATTGGTAAGATACCCAATAAGATATAAAGGCCGGTTAGTAAATAAGCGAGACCAAAGAGGAAACCTAGAAAGAGGACCGCTCCTTTGTGACCAAATAGGATAGCGAGTGTTTTACGTCCATTTTCTGCGTCGCCAACTCGGTCACGAATGTTGTTAGCAAGTAGGATGGCTCCAATGAAGATTCCTACTGGAATGGAGATCCACCACACGTCCTCATGAACGAATCCGGCTTGAATGAAATAACTAATTCCAATAATGACCGGTCCCATAAAGAATCCAGATACAAGTTCTCCAAGCGGAGTGTAAGCAATTGGGAGTGGGCCACCTGTATACAAATAACCAACGCCCATTGAAATAAGACCTATAAGTGCAATCCACCATGACGTTGACGCTGAGATGTATACTCCTAAAAGCATGGAAACTAGAAAGAAGGCAATGGCTAGCCCTAGTACTTTCTTGGGTGGAATTCCATCACGGACAATTGCTCCGCCAATTCCGATACTCTGCTCGTTGTCTAACCCACGAACATAGTCGTAGTATTCATTGAACATATTTGTAGCAGCTTGAATCAGAATCGATGCCAGTAGCATGGCTACGAATAGTCCCACATGAAAGCTTCCGTCAATCGCTGCAATCATCGTCCCAACAAAGACGGGGATGAAAGAAGCGGTTAACGTATGAGGTCGCAAGAGGCGCCACCAAACTTGCCAGCCGTTTCGCTCATTAAGAGCAGTTTGAAGCTCTTTTTTATTCATTTTTTGCATCATGTTCTCTCCCTTTGATGCGATGATTAGTTTCGTTCTTGTTTAAGTTTAGGGAACGGGACAATGGCTGTCAATTGTATAAATGTTGCGATGATTTCCGGATGAAGAAGCATTTCTTGAGGAAAGTGGGAAAAGAGAATAAAATATATATGGGAAAAACGTCGTGCAGACTATTATAGTGACGTAGTGGCGTTAACGCAAATATGACTATACACCGAATCCCGCAACATCTGGGAGGTAACTGCAATGATTAAGGTGAAATCTAAATATTTTCTTAATAAGTTATATGAGGCATTAAATACGATTCAATCTGAACGTACACCTCAATTGATTAGCGTTTCGGCTCCAATTGAACATTTGAATGTCTTTGGTTTCTATCAAGCTGGTGCTCATTATGCCGGTAGTCGTTCGTTTTGGATGAATGCAGATCGAAGTTTAACGCTTGTGGGAGTTGGCTCTGCTTACACCATTGAAGCGAAATCTGACCGGTTTAAAGCGATTGAAACTGAATGGAGCAAGATACTAGAAGATGCAGACATTCACAATCAATCGGATGTTCCTGGTACAGGTCCTGTTCTGTTGGGTGGATTTTCTTTCGATCCGAATCGTACTGGGAGTGAAAAGTGGAGCAATTTCCCTGATAGCAAGTTCTCAGTGCCAATGTTCTTGTTGACTGAATATCAAGAGCAGAGCTATTTAACGGTCAATGTGTTAGTTCAGAAAGAAGACCATCTAGAGCAGCTGTACGCTCATCTGACTCAAGAAATGAATCACCTGCTTGAACATGACTTGTATAAAGAAGTGAAACCAACTGTCACAGGAACACAAGAAATTAACCCGAGTCAATGGAAGGAAACCGTGCACAAGGCCACGATGCAAATACGGGAAGGCTTCATGGATAAGGTGGTGTTAGCAAGGGAGCTCAAGGCTCAGTTCTCTCATCCATGTTCAGTTGCTACGTTGCTTGAGTCTGTGACTGAACAACAGCCTCAGAGCTTTGTGTTTGCTATTGAGAGCGGGGGAGATTGTTTCTTTGGCGCTACACCTGAACGGCTTGTTAAAGTCAATCAAGGAGAAGTGTTATCTACGTGTCTTGCCGGGACAGCTCCGCGTGGAGAAACGTTAGCGGAAGACGAACAATTAGGACAAGACTTACTCCATGATCAGAAGAATTTGCAGGAGCACGAATTCGTTGTTCAGATGATTCGGAAAGCGATCGAATCATGCAGCACGGATGTAGAAATACCAGCTGGACCTGTTCTATACCCGTTACGAAACGTCCAACATTTGTATACGCCAGTGAAAGGAAACCTTAAACAAGGATCAAGTCTTTTAAGTGTTGTAGAGCGTCTTCATCCAACGCCTGCGCTTGGAGGATTTCCTAGAGCAGAAGCGATGTCATTCATAAGAGCAGAAGAAGATATGGACCGTGGCTGGTATGCTGCTCCAGTAGGTTGGCTTGACGGCAAGTCAAATGGAGAATTTGGTGTTGCCATTCGCTCAGCTCTTCTTTCAGAGAACGAAGCCTATTTATATGCAGGCTGTGGAATCGTCGCAGACTCAGACCCAGAAGCTGAATATGAAGAGACTGCAATCAAGTTCTCTCCCATGCTTCATGTATTAGGAGGCTCACAATGAATCATACAGAAAGATTAACGAGATACGTAACGCAATTTGTGGATGAGCTTGTTCAAAGTGGAGTTACGGATGTTGTCATTTCACCAGGTTCAAGGTCCACACCTTTAGCGATGACATTTACTCAGCATAAAGGTATTAAGCAGTGGATTAATTTAGACGAACGTTCAGCTGGTTTCTTCGCCTTAGGGATGGCAAAGGAACAGAACCGTGTTGTTGCGCTCGTCTGCACCTCTGGTACAGCCGCAGCCAACTACTATCCAGCTATAGTAGAGGCCTACTATAGTCGCGTTCCTTTACTCGTGCTGACAGCAGACCGTCCTCATGAGTTAAGAGACGTAGGAGCGCCTCAGGCCATTGATCAAATCCACATGTTCCAACCATTTATCAAGTGGTTTCATGAGATGGCACTACCAGAAGGAACTGAGGAAATGCAACGATATGTACGTAGTAAAGCTTCACGAGCGGTACATGTTGCTCAAGATGGAAATAGGGCAGCAGTTCATTTGAACTTCCCGTTCCGTTCACCGCTCGTGCCAGATTTTGACCTTCCAAATGTGTGGGAGCGCACATTATCTGAAGGGTTTCATAGTAATGTGAATGGCCGCCGGCGTTTGGATGCACATGAATTAATTACACTACACGAACGGTTACAACATAAAGAGCGGCCTCTCTTTGTCGTAGGACCTCAAACAGATGAAGCGCTCCGATATGAATTGATTCAACTTGCCGAACAGTTTGGCGTTCCGCTTCTTGCCGATCCACTCTCGCAAGTGCGTAGCGGTGTTGTAGAGGAAGAAGTCATTATTGAGACGTATGATGCCATCTTGAAAAGCGAGTGGGCGCGTGAGCACTATCGACCGGATGTTGTCGTCCGCTTTGGTGCGATGCCAGTGTCGAAGCCATTTATGCTCATGCTGAATGAATACGAAGATATTGAACAGTGGATTGTAGAGGCGCATGAAGGTCACCGTGAGCCTACTTCGAGACCAGCAAACTTTGTGTACAGTGACCCGGTATTATTCTGTATGGATTACCGCGAAGCCTTTCCTCAATTCTCCTTTAATCGGAGTTGGCTTGAAACTTGGCAACGATTGAACAAGGAAGCGAAATCGATTCTATTGTCTGACAAAGAGGAGAATTCCTTAACGGAAGGTCATGTGATTTCAACCCTTCTTGATGAGCTGAATCAAGACGAAACGGTGTATATTGGGAACAGCATGGCTGTTCGAGATTTGGACACCTTCTTTATGACAACAGACAAACGAATTCGTGTCTTAGCTAATCGTGGAGCGAATGGGATAGATGGGATGGTTTCAAGTGCATTTGGCGCAGCTTCTCACGGAGCAGAAGTGACACTCGTGTTAGGTGACCTCTCGTTTTACCATGATTTAAATGGGATGCTTGTAGGGAAGCAGTATGGGCTTCCTTTACGAATTATTGTCGTTAATAACAACGGAGGCGGAATCTTCTCATTCCTACCACAAGCAGAGCAATCTACGGACTTTGAAGAGTTGTTCGGAACTCCATTTGAACTCGATTTCGAAAAAACGGTGAGCATGTATGGTGGTCGTTTCTTCAGAACACAGTCGCTGGAAGTTCTTCGAGCTCAATTAGCTACTGCTCCAAAAGGGTTGGAAGTGATTGAAGTTGTGACAAACCGGGAAATAAATGCTCAGTGGCACCGAACGAAATGGAGAGAAATTGAAGAAACCATTCGAGAGGGAGCGGAGACATGAGATATTCTATCAATGGGAATGATTATGATGTTCATGTAGCAGGGGAAGGGGAACCTATCCTTCTTCTACATGGCTTCACAGGAAAGAAAGAAACGTGGTCAACATTCCAAGAAGAATGGTCGAAGCGTTATCGCACGATTGCCGTAGATCTACCTGGTCATGGTGGCACGGAGGTGAATGCTCCGTTTACGATGGAAAACGTATGTAAGGATCTTTCGTTCTTGCTCGATGAGCTTTCAATGAAAGACGTTCACATTTTAGGGTATTCTATGGGGGGGAGGACAGCTTTGTCATTTGCGATGATGTATCCGAACCGCGTGCGTACCCTAATGCTTGAGAGTGCTTCCCCGGGCCTAAGAGCCAGTCACGAACAGCTCATGCGACAAACCAAAGATGAACAACTAGCTAAAGAAATTGAACGAAATGGTATTGTAGCATTCGTAGATCGGTGGGAACGATTGCCGATGTTCTCATCGCAACTCACACTCCCGGAGGAAACTAAGCAACAGATACGAAGTGAGCGGCTTACCCAGTCTGAATTCGGATTGGCCGCTTCATTGCGAGGAATGGGAACGGGCATTCAGCCTTCCTGGTGGGACGCAATAGGAGATTTCCATCGACCAGTTCTATTGATTACAGGAGAATTGGATGAGAAGTTTACGACGATTGCAGAAGAGATGCGGTCCGTGTTAAGTTCTGCTACCCACAAAATTGTTTCTCAATCTGGGCATGCAATTCATGTGGAACAACCGCGAAAGTTTGTTAAAATAGTAGAAGACTTCATTCAATCTAATGGATTTGAATGAAATAAGAATGAGGAGGATACATATGAGCACAGTAGAATGGGTAAATGAACGTCATTACGATGACATTCTTTACCAAACTTATAATGGTATTGCTAAGATTTCGATTAATCGTCCGGAAGTACGCAATGCTTTCCGACCTAAGACGGTAAATGAATTGATTGATGCTTTCGCATATGCGCGAGATGATTCAACAATTGGTGTCATCGTACTTGCGGGTGTAGGTGATGACGCATTCTGTGCCGGCGGCGACCAGAAAGTTCGTGGCCACGGTGGATACGTAGGAGACGACCAGGTTCCTCGCCTAAACGTATTGGATCTACAGCGCTTGATTCGTGTAATCCCTAAACCAGTTATTGCAGAAGTTTCTGGTTATGCAATCGGCGGAGGGCACGTCCTTCACGTTGTATGTGACCTAACTATAGCAGCAGACAACGCAATCTTCGGTCAAACAGGCCCTAAAGTAGGTAGCTTTGACGCAGGTTACGGTGCTGGGTATCTAGCGCGTATCGTAGGTCACAAGAAAGCACGAGAAATTTGGTACCTTTGCCGTCAATACAATGCTCAAGAGGCGAAGGAAATGGGGCTTGTAAACACGGTAGTACCATTAGACCAACTAGAAGCTGAAACGGTACAATGGTGTGAAGAAATTCTTGAGAAATCTCCAACAGCTCTTCGTTTCTTGAAGGCTTCCTTCAACGCCGACACGGATGGCTTGGCGGGTCTACAACAAATGGGTGGAGACGCTACACTTCTTTACTACACAACTGATGAAGCGAAAGAAGGCCGCGACGCATTTAAAGAAAAACGTAAACCGGACTTCAAACAGTTCCCGCGTTTCCCATAAGCCTTCCATCGAAAACCCTTGCCACACTGCAAGGGTTTTCTTCTTCATAACGAGTTCTATACTCAGAAAGGAAGATACCCCATGACTACAACTGACACAATTCCACATTGGCTAACTAAGCGGGCCCATCTTACCCCGAATCGTGTAGCTATTGTGTTTGAAGGGGACGAAATCACGTTCCAACAACTCAAGGAGAAAAGTCTTGAGAAAGCTTATTTACTTGCTTCTCTCGGCGTGCGGGAGGGAAGTCACGTCGCCGTCCTATCTCAAAATAGCCTGGAATTTACATACATTCTGCACGGATTGACGTATTTAGGAGCGATAGCTGTCCCTTTGAATACAAGGTTAACGAAACAAGAAATCTCCTATCAAATTAACGATGCAGAATGCCTTCACTTTATCTATGAGGATTCGTTTAAGGAATTTGCTGAACGAGTGAAACAAGATTGTTTAATCGTGCGCTCTGCTTCCTTTGCTCAACTAAATGAGCTAGAGCCCCTAAAACATGGCACGAAAGAAGAGTTGAAGTTGCAAGACACAAGTACGATTATTTATACGTCAGGAACAACAGGGTTTCCAAAAGGCGTTGTCCTTACGTATGGGAATCATTGGTGGAGTGCAATTGGTTCCGCACTAAACCTTGGCATTGGTGAACGTGACAAATGGTCAGCTTCGCTTCCGCTCTTTCACGTTGGGGGACTAGCAATACTTGTGCGAAGTCTTGTGTACGGAATGACGGTGCATTTACATCGAAAGTTTGATGCAGAAGAAGTTCATCATGAAATTATGCACAAAGGTGTCACGATGGTATCTGTCGTATCAGTCATGTTGGATAAATTATTAACATTACAAGGCGAGGACCGTTATCCGGACAGCTTTCGCTGCATGCTACTAGGAGGGGGGCCGGCTCCTCGGCCACTGCTGCAACGTGCGAAAGAACGTCATGTTCCTGTATTTCAGACGTATGGAATGACGGAGACAGCCTCTCAAATTGTTACGCTTAGTGCAGAAGACACACTTAGAAAGTTAGGGTCAGCTGGGAAACCCTTGTTTCAAGCCCAAATAAAGATTGTTTCAGATGAGAGGGAAGCGGCACCAGAAGAAGTAGGGGAAATTCACGTTAAGGGTCCGAGTGTGACCTCAGGATACTTTAAGCAATGGCAAGCCAATAACGATAAATTTCAAGATGGTTGGCTTGCGACTGGGGATTTAGGATATTTAGATGAGGATGGATACTTGTATGTACTCGACCGTCGAAGTGATCTTATTATTTCTGGTGGTGAGAATGTCTATCCTGCTGAGATTGAAAGTACATTGAATGCACATCCAGCCGTTCGTGAAAGTGGTGTAATTGGTGTGCCTCACGAAGAATGGGGGCAAGTCCCTGTTGCCTTCATCGTTGTTGATCAGGTAATAACAGAAGAGGAACTCCTTGAATTCAGTATAGAACGCTTAGCGAAATACAAAGTTCCACATGCCATTCATACGATACAATCCTTGCCACGGAATGCCTCTAATAAATTGGTTCGACGTGAACTTGTTCACTTATGGGAGGAGAGGAAATAGGGTGCATCTAACAACTGTTACCGTATCCGAATTAAAGAACCAGTTAAAGACCCCCTTTAAGACCCATGCAGGTGTCGTCCATGACCGGCATAGTCTGCTCATTGAATTACGGGACAAAGAAGGCAATATAGGATATGGAGAGTGCGTGGCGTTCTCTACCCCCTTCTACTCAGAAGAGACGGTCCAGACGGGATGGCACATGTTGACGGATGTATTTATTCCACATCTGAAAGCTAATTTGGAAGTAATCGAGCATCCACGCGATGTATGTCATTTGTTGAAAGGATTCCAAGGCAACCAAATGGCGAAAGCTGGGCTTGACTTGGCTGCGTGGGATTTATATGCAAAGCAACGCTCTACCCCTTTGTTTCAATTAATTGGGGGCCTGAGCGTACCGGTTGAAGTGGGTGTAGTGGTGAGTTTGTCTGAACAGATGGAAGAACTACTGCCTTATTACGAGGCCAAAGGGTATAAACGGGTTAAATTGAAGGTTCAAAAAGGAGAAGAGAAAAGAGTAATTACAAAGGCTAAACAGATTGCGCCTAATTTATCTTATATGATTGACGGCAATGGCATGTACACAGAAGAGGATATGGACTGGTTAGTGTCTCTCGACTCACTTGGCTTGCTTATGATTGAACAACCATTTCGAGCTGGCGACTTCTACCTTCATGCCCAGTTGCAACGACAGATGGAAACTCCAATCTCCCTAGATGAGACGATTACGTCTTATGCAGATGCGAAGCAAGCCATCGCTCTTCAAAGTTGTCGAATTATGAATATTAAACTTGGACGTGTAGGAGGCTTTACAGAAGCCCTTCGAATCTATGACCTATGTCGGGCTCATGGAATCCCTTTATGGTGTGGAGGGATGCTTGAGCTTGGGGTATCGCGAGCACATAGCTTAGCACTTTCATCGCTTGCAGGGTTTACGATACCTGGAGATATCTCTGCCTCATCTCGGTATTGGCACAGGGATATTACGAAGCCTCCTATTGAGCTTGTGAATGGGAAACTTCCCTTGCCGGAAGGGGAGGGGATTGGATACCAACTTGATTTGGAACAGGTAAATCACATGACCCTTTCCCGCTACGAATTTAACTTTTAATTCTAAGTACTTTTTCCAGGCTTTTCGCATACGATATAAAGTCAAACATATGGACGATGCTATCCGATTTGTTCGAGGGTCATCATGCGACCTTTAGGTTCAGCAAGCGAGGGATTTGTATTTAGTTTATTTAGCAGTAGCGAACCTAGCAGTTGTTCTAATTCTTCTTTGCTACATTGATTCATTACATCAAGCAAATCCTCCCGATTCATTTGTTCAAGAATGGAATAGACAAATAACGATACATATTGATCTTCATCAAAATGACGTTTGTACATATTCGATAGCTCATGGGCAAATTTCACGTGTGTTCTTCCTCTCTTCACTTTTTTGAAAGCGTTGCTTTTGTCATACCTTATGCGGCTTTTTAGAAATGTTGTTCATAATTTGTAAAAAGTCTGCAGAAAGTAAGAACAGGAGGATGACGCTATGGAGAAAAAGCACACATTTTACATTAACCTTGGAACACGGGAAATCTCTCAAGTGCACGAAGGAAACAATGATGTGTTTACAATCGAGGCAACGATGGAAGAAATGTTCCGCCTTCGTCAGGTCTTGGATGAGGCATACAATGCGGATGGACGAGCATTCTTGCGAGCGCACATACCCTACAAGCATTATTCAGAGGACCCTGAAAACGATGATTACGACAACTCACTTAGAATGGCATATCGGATGTTGTATGACCTCGGAGATGAAGACACGAAAGCTTTTATTCATTCTATTCGAATGGACGAAGAAGCCGATTCTTCTGAAATTAATGGTGAACAAGACCCGTTTCAATAGTAAAGAAGGTGTATGTGGATGTCGGTGACGACAATCTGCGAGCTACCCCTCGCCTGGAGAGAAATAGTTCCTGGCGGGGGTTTTATTTATGTTGTAGCATCCATTCAGACATAGAATGTATCATGAATGTTCTATGAATCTAGTATTTTTTTCACACTTTCCTTCTCTAGATGGTTTACTCGTTCGTGAAAAAGGTAAAAATTCAACTAACGAACCATTAAGATTAGGGGGAAGTTATATGTACACCAAGAACAAAAGATTGATGACGGTCGTGTTGACTAGCTTTATGCTATTATTTACATTTCATTCTGGAGCATCTCATCCAACTGTCGACGCACAGTCCATTCAACTAGCAGCATCGCATAAGGGAAGCACCACAGCGACACAGAAGAAAATGAAACCCGAGAATAAAGACCAAGAGCTAACCGATGAGAAGATAAAGCGCATGACTTCTCTGTTTATGGAGAAGCTTGTACAAGATACCAATGAAGACTATAAAGTGTTAAACTATGATTCAAAAGCAGAATTGATTCAATCCTTTGAATCAATTAGCTCTAAAACCCTTGCAAAGAAGTATGTTGATTTTTATTATAAGGAATACGATGACGGACTTTACTTAATTCCAATGGATACTCCGCCGTGGTTTGATCCACAACAGAATTACGAAATTACCAATGTATCGTCAAATGAAGTACAATTGAAGCAGGATAACAAGAATGAACTGTATGGCGATTATTCAATCTCTATGACTTTTTCTAAAGAAGAGGGCTCATGGAAGCTGGTTGACGTTGTTCATTCTTAAGAAATGATGCACTTAAAGGCAGTTGATGGAATGTGATGACGTTTTATGATTATTATAACAACCAGGTGAAGCTATCTTTCACGAAGAACCCTTTCTCAGAGGACCCTCGACATGTTTGGGTGATTAGCCGGTTTAACAACAAATGGCTCTTGACTGAACATAAAGACCGAGGTCTTGAATTTCCGGGCGGAAAGGTGGAGAAAGGTGAAACACCTGAAGATGCGGCAGTTCGAGAAGTGATGGAAGAGACTGGCGGGAAGGTTGCTTCACTTGAATATATCGGACAATATGAAGTAGAAGGTAAGGGTGGAAACATCGTCAAGAATATCTATTTCGCTCATATAGATGCTTTAGAAGAGCAATCGAGTTACTTTGAAACGAAAGGTCCGGTATGTTTAACCCAATTGCCTGCTACGATTGAGCAGGATGGGAAGTTTAGTTTCATGATGAAAGACGGTGTACTCCCACACAGTCTCGAATACGTAAAAAAGGCTCAGCTTATGTAATAGCTGAGCCTTTCCTTTGTCTTATATACGCTACAGTTCTATTGCTTTATTATAGCTCGCTCTAATCGTTCTACAGCTTTATACATGAAGTAAGCAAAAACGGCAATTAAGAGGAGGCTGGATAAGACAAGTGTAAAATCGAACACTTGAAATCCATAGATGATTAAGTAGCCTAGCCCTTGCTTCGATACAAGAAATTCCCCAACCATAATCCCTACCCAGGATAGACCTACATTGACTTTAAATGTAGAGATGATAGCCGGAAAGGTCGCTGGTAAGACTGCTTCTTTGAAGATTTGATAACGGTTCGCTCCGAAACTCTTAAGAACTTTTAAATAGTTTCCATCGACTTCACGAAAGGCAGCATACACCACAAGGGTGGTGATAATGACGGAAATAATCGCTCCCATGGCTATGATGGATACGTAGCCTGGTCCGAGGGCAACGATGATAATCGGGCCTAATGCTACTTTCGGCATGGCGTTTAGAACAACGAGGTAAGGGTCAAGGATATTCGACAATCGTGGATACCACCACAGAAGAGCGGCCAGTGTAACGCCAAGTAGTGTTCCGATTACGAAGCCGGCGATTGTCTCTAATAACGTTACTTGCACATGCACCCAGAGTGTCCCATCAAGAGCTTTCGTCTTTAGTAGTGTGACAATCTTAGAAGGGGAGCTAAACAATAGTGGATCTATCCATCTCAATCTGCTGCTTAGTTCCCATAAACCAAAGAAGGCGATGCAAATGATGAGTTGCCATCCAATGACGAGCAAGCGTTCTTGTCTGACCTTCTGCTGGTAAAGAAGAAACCGTCTGTCATCCTGTGGCTGAATCAAGTGCATTCAACTCCTTCCATATGGACTGGAATGTCGATTGGAAATCAGGGTGCTGTCTCGCTTCGAAAGGGGGAAGCAGACGTATAGAATCGGGTATCGTAAACGTTCTTGCGATTTCGCCGGGGTTCGCTTTCAGCAAATAGATTCGGTCGCTCATGGCGATTGCTTCTTCAATGTCATGGGTGACCAACACGGAAGTTTGTTCGTATTCGGTCAGTTTATCCGCAACTAGATTTTCAAGTTTCAGCTTTGTTTGATAGTCAAGAGCGGAGAAAGGTTCATCTAGTAAGACAATCTTTGGGTCTGTGCATAAAGTTCTGGCTAATGCAGCCCGTTGTCTCATACCGCCTGACAACTCTCTTGGATAGGATTCACGCACATGGCCGACTCCCATCTGTTGCAATAGATCGACAGCCTTTTGTTTAAGAATATCTGGCACAGAACCTTTATGTTGAATTTTAGGCCCTAGCGTAACGTTTTCTTCAATGGTTTTCCAAGGGAACAAGTAATCTTGTTGAAGCATATAACCGATGTAATCCGTTCTAGAGTGTCGTCCTCCTTCTATGAGCACATTTCCTTCTGTTGGTTTGACAAGCCCTGAAATAATAGAGAGGAGGGTGCTCTTTCCGCACCCACTCGGTCCAAGGAGTGAAATGAACTCGCCTTTCTCAACAGTTAACGTAATCGAATGGAGGGCTTTCGTATAGGTCGATTTACTGAAGTATTGGTGGGATACGTTGTCAACTTGCAGGAAGCTCATCTCGTTTCCCTCCTATTCTTCGATAATTTCATTGGCAATCTCGAAGTTCACTAACTCTCCGTATGGGACATCTGCCGGTAATTCCGAAGCCTCATCCATAATGGTCTTTAAATTGTTCCATTCCTCCTCATCTAATAAAGGATTTTCCGCATATGACCCTTGTTGTTTATACCGGTCCACCACGGTTTCAATTAACTCAAGTTCTGTATCTTCAAAGTAAGGTTGAATGACCTCGGCAGTCTCTTTCGCGCTATGGTCCTGCACCCATTGTTGGGCTTTATAAAGCGCCCGTGTGAATTTCACAATGGATTCTTCGTTTTCCTCTAAATAGCTCTCTTTAGACATGTAAGCTGTATAGGGGACGTGACCAGATTCCTCTCCAAATGATGCAACAATAAACCCTTTCCCTTCCTGTTCAAATAAACTTGCAGTAGGCTCAAATAGCTGTACATAATCACCAGTACCTGAAGCATAGGCATTTGCGATGTTTTGAAAGTCAATATTCTGGATTAGTTCCATGTCTTGGTGTGGGTCAACCCCATTTTGCTTCAGTACATATTCCCCAACCATTTGAGGCATCCCACCCTTACGCTGACCAAGAAGCGTCTGTCCCTTCATTTCTTCCCACTGGAAGTCCTCATCGGCCTCTCGAGCAACTAGAAAGGTTCCATCTGTCTGAGTGAGTTGCCCAAAGTTAATAACCGGATCGTTTGCTTCTTGACTGTATACATAAATCGATGTCTCAGAGCCTACAAGCGCTACATCTGCGCCGTCCGAGAGTAGTGTGGTCATCGTCTTGTCTCCGCCCCAAGTGGTTGTCAGCTCAACTTCAAGACCCTCCTCTTCAAAGTAGCCCTTCTCAAGTGCCACGTATTGAGGCGCATAGAAGATTGAACGAGTTACTTCAGCCACGCGGATGGTTTGTGATTGATTCGAACACGCTACTAATGGGAAAATAAGCATTAGTATAAGAAATGAACATACGATGATACGCCAATATTTCATGTTGTAAGGCCTCCTAGTTAGATGACAAACATCTAAGATACTTTATCGTATGTACGCTACAAAATTGTGTGAATGCCTAGAAAGGATATGCTATGAAGAATGGAACAATCGTACACAGTCAACGGTATCCATCCCCCCATCCTCAGATGGAGGTAGAACTCGTGACGTATATAAGTGATGGGCTTAAAGTAAAAGGATTTCTCGTAAAGCCTAAAGGGGAGGGGGAGTACCCTGGGTTTTTATACTTAAGAGGTGGCATCAAGAACGTTGGACGGGTGCGGATAGGTCGCTTAATTCAATTTGCTTCAGAAGGATTTGTCGTATTTGCCCCATGTTACCGTGGCAATCTTGGAGGCGAAGGGGCAGAGGATTTCGCTCTAGCAGACCGTCAAGATGCAACAAGTGGGATGATGGTGCTTCAACAACTTCCTTACGTGACAGATGAGTTATATGCGTTTGGATTCTCACGAGGCGGAGTCATGGCGCTTTGGGTAGCGATTGAACATCCTGGGGTAAAGAAGGTAGTGACGTGGGGAGGCGTAAGCGACGTTTCCCTGACCTACTGGGAAAGAGAAGATCTTCGGCGTATGCTGAAGCGAGTTGTTGGAGGTAGCCCAAATAAATATCCAGAGCGTTATGAAGCGCGCACACCACTATCAAGGTTAGAAGAACTCGCCGCTCCGGTTCTCATTATTCACGGCTACTACGATGTCAATGTGTCTGTTGAACATGCGAGGACGTTAGAAACACGGTTACAGGAAGTTGGGACACCTGTGTCCAGCTGGGTTTATTATGACCTGGATCATTATTTCCCGCCTGCGATTAATCGAAAGACGGTTAAGAGGTTGTGTCAGTGGTTGAGAGAATAATCAGTTGAGAAGTGTCAGGCTCCTTCTGTATCACTTGAGCAGTAAACAAGACGCCCCTTCTCCAAGCCCTAAGGGCTAGGAGAAGGGGCGTCTCGTTTTTATAAGCATAAGTGGACCGGATCATCGCTTGTTCATGAATGTTACTTTCTCTTAAGAGAGTTCATTTTTAATTTGCATTCACAAGACTGAGCCTTCTTTTTACGTTGTAAATAAAGGACCCGCTTGGCGTATGGCTGGGTCAATCCCTTCAAACTTTTGGAAGTTTGTGTGGAATTTATTTGCAAGTTCTTTGGCTTTCTTCTCATAGCTGTCGGTGTCTTTCCAATTCTTACGAGGAACTAGTACTTCGTCTGGCACACCTGGTACATAGGTTGGGATATGGAGGCCGAAGATTGGGTCTTCCATTGTTTCCGTCGAATCGAGTTCTCCCTCCAACGCAGCGCGAACCATGGATCGTGTATAAGAGAGGCGAATGCGACCTCCTTCTCCGTAAGCGCCCCCAGTCCACCCCGTATTCACGAGAAATACATTTGCGTTAAATTGAGAAATTTTATCTCCGAGCATGCGTGCATAGGTTGATGCATGACGAGGCAGGAATGGAGAACCAAAGCACGTTGAAAATGTAGCTTCTGGAGCTGTTACCCCGCGTTCTGTTCCTGCAAGCTTACTCGTATAGCCGCTTAAGAAATGATACATCGCCTGTTCTTTCGTAAGCTTACTAATAGGAGGAAGAACGCCGAATGCATCTGCAGTTAGAAAGACAATGGTGTGGGGATGACCTGCTATGCTAGGTGTTACGATATTATCTATATTTGTAAGTGGATATGCAGCGCGTGTGTTCTCGGTTAACGAAGTGTCATCGTAATCCGCTTCTTTAGAGAATTCATTTAAGACGACATTCTCTAATACAGCACCGAATCGAATGGCATTATAGATTTGCGGTTCCTTCTCCTCAGAAAGGTTGATGCATTTCGCATAACAACCCCCTTCAATATTAAATACACCATGGTTCGACCACCCGTGCTCATCATCTCCAATGAGTTTCCTGTGGGAATCAGCAGAAAGAGTGGTCTTCCCTGTTCCTGATAGACCGAAGAAGAGAGCTACATCGCCTTCTTGACCTACGTTAGCTGAACAGTGCATCGGAAGAATATCTTGCTTTGGAAGTAAGTAGTTCATGACAGAAAAGATTGATTTCTTAATTTCGCCAGCATACTCCGTACCGCCGATTAATATGACTCGCTCTTTAAAGGAGATAATAACAAACGCCTCTGAATTCGTGCCATCTACTGCAGGATTTGCTTTGAAATCTGGTGCAGAAACAACCGTGAATTCTGCTAAATGGTAAAGGTATTCATCGTCTTCAGGTCGAATGAATAATTGATGCGCAAAAAGGTTGTGCCACGCATACTCATTAATTACCTGAATGGGAAGTCTTGATTTCGGGTCAGCCCCTGCAAAGCCTTTAAATACAAAGACTTCTTCTTTATTTGAAAGGTAATCCATCACTTTCTCGTATAGTTGATGAAACACATTCTCACTGATGGGTTGGTTAACGGCTCCCCAATCAACGGTATGTTCTGTTTCTTCGTCTTTTACAATAAATTTATCTCTAGGGGAGCGGCCTGTATATGCTCCTGTAGTGGTGCGAATGGCTCCAGTGTTCGTTAAGGAACCCTCGTTACGGCTAAGAATCTTCTCCACTAATTCGGCCACGGACAGATTTTTTAACATGTGATCCTGCTCTAACAACTCACTTAAACGTTCTTTTTGGTTTACGGTGTTCATATAAACAGAACCTGCCTTTTTATTAAATTTCTAAACCCCTTTTTCATGTAAGCGTTTTTGGTCTTTGTGTTATAAATAGTATAGCACATTAATTGAATTAGTCCATACTATTAAGTGGATAATGTGTATATTTTCCTGATAAATAGGGAAGGTATCTTTAGGAGCACAATCGGTCACACTATATACATCTTGTGGCCAGGGATTATGCGGCTGGTGGTGTAGGGGATTATGGTGGGAATAAGTTGACAGCTCACCGTTGAAACGTTATGATTAAGCGCGAACGGAAACGATCTTATCCTGAGCTGGTGGAGGGACAGGCCCTAGGAAACCCAGCAACCGTCATCCAAATGATGAAATGGTGCTAACCTGATGCAAGGCTATGGCCTTGAACGATAAGAGCGAAGGTCCTTTCCCTTTGCTCATTGTGGGAAAGGTTTTTTTATGTCTAAAATGACCTTATTGAGGGGAAACCCTATCAAACCATACAAGTAAACCAGTAAGCCGAAGCCCAACAGTTCGTGTGAGGCGGGGTGATTGATTCAATTGGAAGTTTGTTATAACTTATGCCTTCTATCTATTTAGAAAGGCTGCCGGAAGAGAACAAAGCTCCTTCTAGAAGTTTTGTCCTCTTCCGGTAAAGTTGAATCATATAAGCTACAGTAATAGATTGAAGTTCGATTCGTATTGCTGGGAGATCAGTTCCGTTAAATTCTTGTAGTGTTACTTAAGGAGGAGTCCGACAACATGGCATCTAATCGCCGACTATTTACTTCAGAGTCTGTAACAGAAGGTCATCCTGACAAAATTTCTGACCAGATATCCGATGCAATTCTAGATGAAATTCTAAAGAAAGACCCTAATGCTCGTGTAGCATGTGAAACAACAGTAACGACTGGACTGGTACTTGTTTCTGGTGAAATTTCAACCAATACATACGTGGATATACAAGCAGTCGTACGCCAGACGCTTAAAGATATTGGCTATACGCGTGCGAAATTCGGTTTTGACGCTGAAACGTGTGCCGTCTTAACCGCTATAGATGAGCAGTCTCCTGACATTGCTCAAGGTGTTGACGAAGCACTTGAAACACGTGAAGGTCAAATGACAGACAATGAAATTGAAAGCATTGGTGCAGGGGACCAAGGTCTAATGTTTGGCTTTGCCAATAATGAAACACCTGAATTGATGCCGCTTCCAATTTCACTCGCTCACAAATTAGCGAAACAGCTTACAGATGTACGTAAAAACGAAACGCTTGACTACCTTCGCCCGGATGGGAAGACACAAGTAACCGTTGAATATGATGAACAAGACCAGCCGGTTCGTATTGACACAATCGTCATCTCTACTCAACACGCACCAGAAGTCACTCTTGAGCAAATTAAGGAAGACTTAAAACAGCATGTAATCGCACCAATTGTACCTACTGAGTTCCTTGACGCTGACACGAAATATTTCATTAATCCAACTGGACGGTTCGTAATTGGTGGACCTCAAGGTGATGCTGGATTAACAGGTCGTAAGATTATCGTAGATACGTACGGAGGATATGCCCGTCACGGTGGCGGTGCGTTCAGTGGGAAAGATGCGACGAAAGTAGACCGTTCTGCTGCGTACGCAGCCCGTTATGTAGCGAAAAACATCGTAGCAGCACAACTAGCAGAGTCTTGCGAAGTTCAGCTAGCTTACGCGATTGGTGTCGCGCAACCTGTATCTATTTCCATTAATACGTTTGGCACAGGCAATGTGTCTGAGGAAGAACTTGTAGCTGCTGTACGTAACGTATTCGACCTACGTCCAGCGGGAATCATTAAGATGCTTGACTTACGTCGACCAATCTACCGTGATACTTCTGCATATGGCCACTTTGGTCGTACGGACGTTCTATTCCCTTGGGAAGCGACTGACAAAGTAGAAGAATTAAAAGCGTCCTTACAACAATAATTGAAAACTCCAGAGCAACTAGTGCTCTGGAGTTTTTTAGTTATAAACGGGATTGTTGTTCTTTATAGAATTGTCCTTTGTCTACATATTCGGTTCGGATTCGTCTCATCTCATCACGATCAGCTTCAGTTAGTTCTCGGACAACAACAGCTGGTCGACCAAATGCTAACGTACCTGCTGGAATCACTTTATTAGGCGGTACTAGGCTACCGGCACCGACAAAGGCTCCTTCTTCCACGACAGCCCCATCTAAAATAATGGAGCCCATACCAATCAAGGCCCCTTGTTTAATATGTGCAGAATGAAGGAGAACTTGGTGGCCAATCGTGACATCGTCCTCAACGGTTAACGGGAGCCCCGGACTTTGGTGGAGCATGGATTGGTCTTGTATATTGGTACGCTTACCGATGTAGGTAGGGGAAACGTCACCTCGAATTACGGTCTTGAACCAAATGCTTGCTTCTTCCTCTATGGTTACATCCCCTGTCAGGACAACATCTTCAGCGATAAAGGCAGTCTCGTGAATCGTAGGTTCTTTTCCTTTGTAGTGGTATATCATTTGAATCCTCCTTATAAATATGGTGTTATGAATAGTATACAAACTTCGTGAATGTTTAGAAAGGAATGGTAGCATGCATCGATTGGAAGCGTCAGATGGGAGAGGAACGGTTGTAATCGTTCATGGAGCCTTTGAACACGCAGGTCGGTACCATTGGTTGGCTGAACAATGGCAGGCGCATGGGTACAATGTGTTGTATGGAGATTTACCAGGTCAAGGACAATCGACAAGAAGGCGTGGCCATATACGGTCATTCAATGAATATATTGAACAAGTTTCATCCTGGGTTCATGCTGCTCATGGTCAAGGTGGACCGGTATTCCTCTTAGGTCACAGTATGGGAGGGCTTGCTGTAATACGTACATTACAAGAGAAGCCTGAACTTCCAGTACGAGGAGTGATTCTTTCATCTCCATGTCTTGGCATCGTGAACCAGCCGAACCGAATCAAGCGTACGTTAGGGAAAGGGTTAAATTACGTAGCGCCGTCCATGCTTGTGAAAGGAGCAAGTGGTACAGGGAAGGCAACGCGCAATGAAGACGTCTTAACGAAAGATAAAGAAGACACACTAATGCTCACAAAAGTGTCTGTTCGCTGGTTCAATGAATTGAATAAAGCAGTGGACCTTGCTCATAAGAAGCATGCCCAATTTCCAGATGTTCCTCTGCTCGTTCTTCAAGCGGGTGAGGATTATTATGTACAGTCTGATCGAACGCTCCATTGGTTTAATCACTTGAACATTCATGAAAAAAGTTACAAAGAATGGGAAAGCTTATACCATGAAGTATTCAACGAACCAGAACGGGAAGATGTGTTTCGCTATGCGGAAACATTTGCCCGACATCACTTAAGAAAATAGGAGGACAACCTCTTGGTACCGAGTACATCAATTGGTTTGATGTCCGTTGTCTATCGAAAGATCTTCCCCTACGTGAACAAAGAGTTGTCGTATTGGAGAGAGCGGGCCAAATCCATACCAAACGAAGAATTAAGAACTCAAGCACTCCATTCAATCCAGGATAAAACCTTTCATTGTGAAGGTGGTGGCATTTATGCATTGCTCGCCAAGAAAGAGTGGAAAGAGGCGATACGATTTATCGTCGCCTATCAGACCATTTCGGATTACTTAGATAATCTGTGTGACCGTAGTACTTCTATGGATCCTGATGACTTTCGTGCCCTTCATGACGGTATGCTGGATGCGCTTCTATTAGAGCGTCCTCATACAAATTATTATCGATTTAGAGAGGAACAAGATGATGGGGGGTACTTAAACGAGTTGATCTCGACCTGTCAATCATCCCTTCGTAAACTAGAGACTTATTCGCTCATTCAACCTTATTTACGCAAGCTTGCATCTAAATATTGCGACCTTCAAGTACATAAGCACGTTGTTCAAGATGAGCGTGTTCCAAGGTTGCAGCAGTTCTATGAAGAGCATGAACCAAGTTGGAAGGACCTTAGCTGGTATGAATTCTCAGCTTCTACAGGTTCTACACTAGGGATTTTCTGTCTCGTATCTTACGCTTTTGGTCATCCATTAAATGAAGAGAAGGTAGAAGGCATCTATCGTGCTTATTTCCCTTATATGCAAGGACTTCATATTTTATTGGATTACTACATTGACCAACAGGAAGACTTGGAAGAAGGAGATTTAAACTTCTGTAACTATTATCAACACGAGGAAGAGCTGAAATCACGTTTCATCTACTTTATAGAGAAAACGAAAAGCGGGGTGGCCCGACTGCCTTATCCATCTTTTCATCGGATGGTTTATAAAGGATTAGTCGGATTGTACTTGGCAGATTCCAAAGTATCTAGAATTGAAGGATCCCCTACTATGGTGAAAGAATTGTTAGGGGTTAGTGGGATAAGGGCGAGATTCTTCTATTTAAATACAAAGCTCTATAATCGAATGAAAACCGGACAGTAAAGCTGTCCGGTTTTTTTCTATTTCTTCTCTACGGCTACGATGAACGGAGGATTGTTCTTCTGGTTAATAAATCCGTAGCGAAGCACATTATACTGTTTTTGGTCTAATTTAGACACATACTTTAAGAGCTCTGTCTTTTCTTCTTCTCCACCTTCATGACCGTAGTAAACGACAAGGATTAAGATCCCTCGTTGTTTTAGATGCTTCAGAATGGATTGTACGGCTGGGATAGTGGAAGTGCTTTTCGTTATCACTTGTTTATCACTTCCAGGCAAATACCCGAGATTGAAGATAGCGCCGCCTAAAACGGTATCTTCTGAAGGAAGATACGTATCAAGACGGTCGTGACTGTCTAAGATGAGTGAGACATTCGTGGACTCGTGCTCAGCCAATTTCTCATCTGTATTATAAATGGCTTGCTCCTGGATATCGAAAGAGAGGACGTGTCCAGTTTCTCCGACGAGCTTACTTAGGAATACGGTATCGTATCCGTTGCCGGCTGTACCATCTACAACCCAATCTCCTTCTTCCACACTTCCGCTCAACAAGTGATGAGCATAATCTAAGATTCTTTGTAGCATTTCATTCAAGCTCCTGACTTATAATTTATTCAATAATATCGAAACGGAACTCCTACATTTACTAAACGTACGACCTTTATTAAATCATTATTTTACAAATAATTGTGTACATAGACAAGTGATAGGTGTAGGAGGTGGCGTTCCCTCCAACTGCTTCAAACATCTACTGCATTGTAGCACGTTAAATTTCCAAATACCAAGAATGAACACGTATGAATAGGAATGGGAAATAGAAGCACATTACAAATGAGGTGATGAATGATGGCAACACGTGAATCCATTGAGACATTGATGACAGAAGCCAACCAGCGTGTAGAGGAAGCTAGAGACCAATTAGACGAAGCGAATCGTATGGGGTTCCAAATGACTTCTGATTATACAGATGCACAGGTCCATCTGGAAGAAATTGAAGTTAAGATTAACAAACTCATGCATAGTGCAAATCACCAGCAGAAAGAACAGCTCCATCGTCTTCATTTGCTCGTTTCTCAATGTATGAATGATATGATTTTAGATAATCAGGACTTGACTCAATACGAAGGATAACACTCACTCCATAACTTTTTGAAGGCTGCCTTGACAACTACACATTCCTTCGTATACATTAAAAACACATACATGGCCGAAAGACGTTAAAAAGGAGTAGTAATATCCGGAGATGTAGTTAGAGAGATAGCGGTTGGTGTAAGCTATCCTTCTCCCGTATGAACTCGCCTTTTAGTTGCGAACCTGAACATAAGAGTAAGGTTCGACGTATTCCGCGTTAAGGAGAAGAGCGAGTGAAGACAATTCACTAACTTGGGTGGTACCGCGGGTGGAAGACCTCTCGTCCCAGATTGGGATGAGGGGTCTTTTTTGTATGGATTCGGCTTAGTAGTAAACATATTGGGAGGTAGTTGACGTGGCATTCGATCACATTTCGGTTGAACAGAAATGGCAACGATATTGGGATGAGCATAAGACATTCAAGACAAATAGCAAATCAGATAAGGAGAAATTCTATGCGCTGGATATGTTTCCATATCCATCTGGTGCTGGACTGCACGTAGGTCACCCTGAAGGGTATACGGCGACAGACATTCTATCTCGCATGAAGCGAATGCAAGGATATGAAGTATTGCATCCTATGGGATGGGACGCATTCGGGCTTCCGGCTGAACAATATGCGCTAGATACAGGGAACGACCCTGAAGCCTTTACGAAAGAAAATATTAATAACTTCCGTCGTCAAATTAAAGCACTAGGGTTCTCCTACGATTGGGACCGAGAAATCAACACGACAGACCCGAACTACTATAAATGGACACAATGGATTTTCTTGAAGCTTTATGAGAAAGGTTTGGCCTACATTGATGAGGTAGCCGTAAACTGGTGTCCAGCTCTAGGTACTGTGCTTGCGAATGAAGAGGTTGTAGATGGAGTTAGTGAACGTGGTGGGCACCCAGTCGTTCGTAAACCGATGAAACAATGGATGCTTAAGATCACAGCCTATGCAGACCGTCTGCTTGATGATTTGGATATAGTAGATTGGCCGGAACACATTAAGGATATGCAACGCAACTGGATTGGGAAATCTGAAGGTGCTGAAGTGCGCTTTGAGGTGAAAGGTGCGGAAGACCATATCTCCGTATTTACTACCCGCCCAGACACATTGTTTGGTGCAACCTATGCGGTTCTTGCTCCTGAGCATCCACTTGTTGAATCTGTTACTACTAAAGAGCAAGTAGACGCGGTCAATCAATACGTGAACGACATTCAGAACAAGAGTGACCTTGAGCGTACGGATTTAGCTAAAGAGAAGACGGGTGTCTTCACAGGTGGGTATGTTGTTAACCCTGTAAACGGCAAAGAGCTACCGATTTGGATTGCAGATTACGTCCTCATGAGCTACGGAAGTGGAGCCATTATGGCCGTACCTGCTCACGATGAACGTGACTATGAATTTGCGCAGACATTTGGCTTACCGATTGTGGAAGTGGTTGAAGGTGGAGATGTTGAGAAGGAAGCTTATACAGGAGATGGCAAACACATCAACTCTGAGTTTCTAGATGGTTTAGAGAAAGATGAAGCTATCCAGAAAGCAATTGATTGGCTAGAATCAAACGATAAAGGTGAAAAGAAAACCACTTACCGCCTTCGAGACTGGCTATTTAGCCGCCAACGTTACTGGGGAGAGCCTATTCCGATTATTCATTGGGAAGATGGATCTATGACTGGCGTCAAAGAAGAAGACCTTCCGCTTGAATTACCGAAGACTACAGAAATTAAACCTTCTGGTACTGGTGAATCGCCGCTTGCAAATATTGACGATTGGGTAAACGTTGTTGACCCAGACACAGGAATGAAAGGACGCCGCGAGACGAATACAATGCCTCAGTGGGCCGGCAGCTCTTGGTATTATCTACGCTATATCGACCCAACGAATACGGAAGCAATTGCAGATGAAGAACTGCTAAACGAATGGCTGCCAGTCAATACGTATATCGGTGGTGCAGAACACGCTGTTCTACACCTTCTCTATGCTCGATTCTGGCACAAGTTCCTTTATGATATTGGCGTGGTTCCTACGAAAGAACCTTTCCAACACTTATTTAACCAAGGGATGATCTTAGGTGAGAATCAAGAGAAGATGAGTAAATCGAAAGGGAACGTCGTAAACCCTGATGAAATCATTGATACACACGGTGCAGACACCCTTCGTTTATATGAAATGTTCATGGGACCTCTTGAAGCATCAATCGCATGGTCTTCTAATGGCTTAGATGGTGCGCGCCGCTTCTTAGATCGTGTGTGGCGTTTATTTGTTCAAGGAGAAAGCGAACTCTCAGACAAAGTCGTCGAACAAACAGAAGGGTCTGATCTTGAGCGTTCCTACCATAAGATGGTGAAGATCGTTACAGAGAATTTCGAACAACTTCGTTTTAATACAGCTATCTCTCAAATGATGGTGTTTATAAATGACGCATACAAGGCAGACTCGATTCCTAAAGATTATGCTGAAGGGTTCATTAAGCTACTAGCGCCAATAGCCCCTCACGTATCTGAAGAAATCTATAACCTATTAGGACACGAAGGTTCCATTGCTTATGCAACATGGCCTGTGTACGACGAAGCTAAACTTCAGGAAGATGAAGTGGAAATTGTCTTGCAGGTAATGGGCAAAGTTCGTTCTAAAGCGTCGGTACCAAAGGACGCATCGAAAGAAGAGATCGAAAAGATTGCACTTGAAGATGAAACCATCCAAGAATGGATTGAAGGAAAGACCATCCGTAAAGTCATCGCAGTGCCTGGAAAACTAGTTAACATCGTTGCAAATTAATGAAGTGATAACCATCCCTGCTTAACGGTAGGGGTGGTTTTTTAATGCCTTTTGGGAGAAATTCACACCCATAGTTGTTACAATAGCTTATGGAGAACGAAAGGCAATCCATTCAACCCCTCATTTGTATAAAACCAACTATGTTGATAGGGATAATATACCCTTAGGCGTATCCCTTGACTTTTATATTGTGCCATTTAATAATAATCGTGCCCAGATAAAAAGGAGGTTTTCTCCATGGCTGAAATTAAAGAAATGACTCCGGAAGAATTGCAACAAGCAATTGAGGAGAATCGTGCATATACCATTATCGATGTTCGTGAAGATGAAGAAGTCAGAGAAGGAATGATTCCTGGTGCGAAGCATATTCGCCTAGGTGATATTCCGATGAAAGTCGACACGTTAAATAAAGATGAAACGCATGTGGTCGTTTGCCGTTCAGGACGCCGTAGTATGAACGCTTCCGAATTTATGAAAGAAAAAGGATTTGAAGCGATTAATCTTAAGGGCGGCATGCTTGAGTGGAAGGGCGATACAACTAAACCATAAGGGGATGACGAAATGAAATGGATTGCCTTCGTTCTGCTTATTGCCCTGCTTGTTAAAGCAGTGCGGGATTACCTTGCTCCTTCTCTCTTTGTAAATGAAATAGAGGAGGGGAAAATTGAGCAGGGAGATTATTGTGTAATTGATGTAAGAGATTATATCTCTGCCCACCGGACACCTTACCCTAGCGCCGAGAATATTCCACTTGCCTACTTGTCTAGAGCCATTCATGATGAATGGGCATGTGACAAAGATATTGTCTTGATCTCTGATGATATGCGAGGGGTACGTAAGGCGGTAAAGCTCTTGCCTAAGAAACCTAATAGAAGAATCTATTATCGTAAAGCACTAGTTTAAAGAATTTGCATTTATTAATTGACATTATACAATTTAACTAGTAATATATTAATCACTGTCGCAATAGTAATTGGTTATTGCACGGCAGTGATTTTGTTTTAAAAAAAGTGTTGACGTTCTAATGTGGACATGTTACTATATTAACTGTCGATAAGGAAACAACACATTGACACATTGAACTTTGAAAACTGAACAAACGCCATGTACGTCAATTCAATTTTAATTGATTTTTTAACAAGCTAGTTCAAACACTTTTATGGAGAGTTTGATCCTGGCTCAGGACGAACGCTGGCGGCGTGCCTAATACATGCAAGTCGAGCGCAGGAAGCAACATGATCCCTTCGGGGTGATTGTTGTGGAATGAGCGGCGGACGGGTGAGTAACACGTGGGTAACCTACCCGCAAGATCGGGATAACTCCGGGAAACCGGGGCTAATACCGAATAATCCTTTGAACCGCATGGTTCAGAGGTAAA